>NZPQ01000023.1 GCA_002693365.1 Fidelibacterota bacterium | reverse complement strand
GTTTTACTCGTTAGTCCAATATTCAAGACTGTTTCCATCATACCAGGCATTGAAACTTTTGCTCCAGATCTAATTGAAAGCAAAAGGGGATTTCTTGTANNACCAAAACCTTTTGACACAANTTNTTCAATTTTTTTTAAAGATTTAACAGNTTCTCTTTTAATTGATTTGCTTAAAAAATTACTTTTTAAAAATAAATTACANNCAGGTGTTGCGATAGTAAAACCAGGAGGAACCGGCATGCTTAGGCTGGACATTTCAGCTAGGTTTGCACCTTTTCCACCCAATAGTTCAGTTTGAGTAACATTACCCTCATTAATGTTNTCTCCAAATAAATAAACGTATTTTTTCATTGAATTTATAAGAAGTTAAGTAAAATTTTTTATTAAATAAAAATAATTTTAGCTTATTGCAAATCATTTTTATTAGCATTAATTTTATATGAAAGATTTAATATTAAACGAAAGAAAAAGACTATGAAAATTGAAAGAATGAACAAAGGCTCATGGGGAAAAGCAAGAGCTTTTTTTGATATTCGAACCCAAGAAGGCCTTGTTGTTAAGGGTTTTAAAATTATGGAAGGTATAAATGGCTTATTTGTAAGTATGCCTAGTCAAAAAGGTAAAAATCAACAAGGTGAAGATGAGTGGTACGATACTGTTTGGGCAGAAAAAGAAATAAGAGATCAACTTAACCAAATTGCATTAGATGCGTACGAGGGTGATTTCAGTAATACTATGTCANGCCCTCCTCAGAATCAAGAAGAGGAGCCTGCAAGCGTAGCTAGTCCCGTTGAAAACGAAACATCTACGCCTGCTGGAGATGACGAAATACCATTTTAGAATTATATGAAGTTTTTATTCTCATCTTTAGGAAAAAAAATTCAAATTGCCTTAACCGGTATTTTGTTAGCAACTTTTTTAATTTTTCACCTTATCAATAATTTAGTTTTATTTACTGGTAAAGAAAATTTCAATCAAATGGTTGGTTTATTAGAAAGTATAAAACCATTAATTCGAGTTATGGAAGCTGGTCTTCTGCTTATTATTGTTACNCATGTAGTCAATGCTGTATATCTTACTTTTTCAAATAAAAAAGCTGCTGCCAATCGCTATAGTGTNGATGCCTCTGCAACATCATCAGTAAANTCGAGAACAATGATTGTTTCTGGAACAATAATTTTGTTATTTTTTATTATTCANCTCAGGTATATTTGGTTTACATATCAGGCGCATTTATTTTTAAATGAAAACGAAACATATTATGATGTGCTNCTTAGAAATCAAATTGGATATCTTGGTCATCTTCCAACGGCAATATTTTATATTATAGCAATTTTATTTATCGCTTCACATTTAAAACATGGTGTACAATCTGCATTAAAAACTTTTGGTTTAACGGAAAACTCAAAGTGGAAGATATTATACAGTGGCTCTATTCTCATCTGGGGTGTNATTCCCCTGGCGTTTATATCTATTATTTTATCCATTCAGNTGGGAATTATAANGTAGANAATAAAAAGCGCAAGTTTATTGCACGATATGCACGAAATTTTGTAAATTATTATTAAGGAAGAAAAATAGTATGCAGAAAAACAGCGAAAAAAAATTACATCTTAAATCTCAAGTACCTCCAGGGAAGCTTAGTAGTAAGTGGACCTCTCATAAATTTAATATGAAACTGGTAAATCCTTCAAATAAAAGAAAATACACAGTTATAGTTGTNGGTACAGGTTTAGCTGGAGCATCTGCAGCTGCTACAATGGCTGAGCTAGGTTATAATGTTTTGGCATTTTCTTATCATGAATCACCGAGAAGAGCGCANAGTATTGCTGCTCAAGGTGGAATTAATGCAGCTAAAAACTATCAAAATGATGGAGACAGCGTGCATCGTTTATTTTATGATACTATTAAGGGTGGTGATTATAGATCGCGTGAAGCAAATGTGTATCGACTAGCCGAATTAAGTGGAAATATAATTGATCAGTGTGTAGCTCAGGGAGTACCCTTTGCAAGAGAATATGGGGGNCATTTAGATAATAGGTCTTTTGGAGGTGCTCAAGTATCAAGAACTTTTTATGCAAGAGGTCAAACAGGCCAACAATTATTGTTAGGGGCTTATTCTGCTCTAGTAAGACAAATGCATTTGAAAAAAGTTAAGTTTTATCCTAGACATGAAATGTTAGATATTGTGAAAATTGATGGTCATGCAAAGGGAATTGCAGTAAGAGAATTAACTACTGGAAAGATAAAAACATATGCAGCAGATAGCGTAGTGTTGGCAACTGGTGGATATGGAAATGTTTTTTATTTGTCAACAAATGCAATGGCGAGCAATGTAACTGCTTCATGGCGAGCACATAAACAAGGTGCTTATTTCGCAAACCCTTGCTTTACTCAAATTCATCCAACTTGCATTCCTGTTAGTAGTGGTCATCAGTCTAAGTTAACCTTAATGAGTGAAAGTCTAAGAAATGATGGAAGAGTGTGGGTACCCAAGAAAAAAAATGATGATAGAAAACCAAGTGAAATTCCAGAAAATGAAAGAGACTATTATTTAGAGAGAATATATCCATCATTTGGTAATTTAGTACCACGAGATGTTGCTTCAAGACGAGCCAAGGAAATGTGTGATGCAGGTAAAGGCGTTGGTAAAACAGGGCTAGCTGTTTATTTGGACTTTCAAGATGCAATTGAAAGAGAAGGGGAAAAATGGGTTTCTGAAAAATATGGGAATTTATTTGATATGTATAAACAAATAACCGGAGATAATCCTTATAAAACCCCAATGAGAATTTATCCCGCTGTTCATTATACTATGGGTGGTTTATGGGTTGATTACAATTTAATGAGTTCTGTACCAGGACTTCACGTATTAGGTGAAGCAAATTTTTCAGACCATGGTGCAAATAGATTAGGTGCAAGTGCATTGATGCAAGGCCTTGCGGATGGTTATTTCGTTATCCCATATACAATAGGCAACTACTTGGCAACTCAAAAGCCATTTAATGATACTAATCATAAAGCGTTTAGCGATTCTGTTAATAAGATAAAAAACAATATTTCTAAACTTTTAGATACTCAAGGAGAAAAAACAGTTGAAGAAATTCATAAAGAGCTTGGAAAAGTAATGTGGGATTATGTTGGGATGTCAAGAAGCAAAGAAGGTTTAGAAAAAGCATTAAAACTAATTCGAAAAATAAAAAATGATTTTAATACTAATGTAAAAATCCCAGGCTCTAATGAAGAATTTAATCCTGAGCTTGAAAAAGCAGGTAGATTAGCTGATTTTATTGAACTTGGTGAATTAATGGCAATCGATGCTTTAAATAGAGAAGAATCATGTGGTGGGCATTTTAGAGAAGAGCACCAAACAGAAGAAAATGAAGCAAAAAGAAATGATGATGATTATGCATATGTTGCAGCATGGGAAAAAATAAACAACGAATATAAGTTACATAAAGAAAATCTTAATTTTGAAAATGTCGAACTTACAACAAGGAGCTACAAATAATGCAATTAAATCTCAAAGTATGGAGACAGAAAAGTGATAAAGAAAAAGGGAATTTTGAACTTTATACAGTTGATAATGTTTTAGAAGACATGTCTTTTTTTGAAATGCTAGATATGTTGAATAATCAATTAATAAAAGATGATAAAGCACCAATTGCCTTTGATCATGATTGCAGAGAAGGTATATGTGGTACATGTGGTATTGTTATTAATGGTAGAGCTCATGGACCATTAAAAGGAGTAACTTCTTGTCAACTACATATGCGTTCATTTAAAGATGGTGATACGATTGTTATAGAGCCCTGGAGATCTAAAAGTTTTCCTATAGTTAAAGATTTAGTTGTTAACAGAACAGCTTTTGATAGAATCATGGAATCTGGTGGTTATATATCTGTTAAAACTGGTGGTGCACCAGATGCAAATGCCACTCCAATATTTAAAGATAACGCGGATGAAGCTTTCGATTCAGCTACATGTATCGGATGTGGAGCATGTGTTGCTACATGTAAAAATGCTTCGGCAATGTTATTTGTAAGTGCAAAAATAAATCAATATTCACAATTACCGCAAGGACAAGTTGAGCATGATAAGCGAGTGAATAATATGATAAATCAAATGGATCTTGAGGGATTTGGTTCATGCACAAATACAGGCGCATGTGAAGTAGATTGTCCAAAAGAGATTTCCATAAACAATATTATAAAACTAAATAAATCATACATCAAAAATCTACTTTCTTAAAACCTAATGTTTTTTATAATAATTGCTTTAATAGTTTGGGAAATTTATTGGAAAGCTAAAGCATTATGGATTGCTGCGAGAAAATCACATAAAAATTATTTTATTTTAATATTAGTAATTAACAGTTTGGGAATTTTACCAATTTATTATTTATTTAAACAAAATTATTTTAAGAGAACTAATTAGTTAAAGAAAAATCTATAGGAATTGTTAACCAAATACCTACTTTCTTATCTCTTTGTCTTGCAGGATACCACCTTGATTTTTTAATTGCTTGAATTGCAGCCTCATCTAAACCTGTATTCGGCAAGCCTTTTACAATTTTTACAGCAGTAACCATGCCTTTTGTATTGATAAAAGCTCGAACAAAAACTTTTCCCTCTATGCCAGCTTCTCTAGCTAACTCTGGATAAATAATTAACTCGCCTAGAGGAATTTTTGGCCTGGGAGGTTGATCATAGGGGATAAATTTATCTTCAGGCCCTTCGTCTTCAGGTGCAACCCAATCCTCAAAATCTTCTAAGTCAGTATCTTCAATTGTAATATCTTCATCAAAAAATTCATCTTCAGATGCAATTGGTACCGAGGGCCTTGCTGGAGGTTCAGGTATTTTCATTTGCTCTGTTTGAGGAATATCAAATGTTTCAATTTCTTCTTGAAATGTCGTTGTGATTTTTTCTGCTTCTCCTAAAAACCTAGGAAATAAATAGAANAAAAATGATATAGATAATATTACTCCAACTGTTACTTCTCTTATTCTTACAGGNTAATTTTTTAATAAAGGATCNACTCGCATAATTAATTATTCCCTTTAGTAAGCGTAGAATAATTTAGTTTTAGNGCCTGTGCATTACGAAGCTGAGTATGGACCTCTGTAATTANTTGCATTCTACTTTTATCATCAGACTTTAAAGAAACAGTAATCTTAGGGTCTTGTGCTATTTTATTTGCCATTACGTTACCTAAATTCTTAATATCAACTATACGGTCATTAACAGAAATCAAACCATCTTTAGTAATCCACATATGAACTGTATGTCTCTTGCTTTCAAGTTTTTCTATTTTTTCAGCTCTTGGTAAAACAATATCTAGACCTTCAAACTCACGCATAACAGTTGTTACCATGAAAAAAATTAATAACATAAATATTATATCAGGAAGAGAAGANGTAGATATTTCACTTTTTTGTTTATTTTTTCTATTTAATTTCATTTAATNTAAAAGCTTGGAGGATTTGCTATTGATATTTTACTAGCATTTGCTTGTTTTAATTGATCTAATACTAAAATATAATCATCGTAGTTAGTATTTTTATGAGTTGTAATAGAAAAAATAATATTCGGATTAGATGATATTCTCTTTGAAGCTTTAGTTTTTATTTGGTTNATTTTTGTTGGGTTATCATCCATTAATACTTTACCCTTATCATTAACTAAAATACTAANAATATTTTTTCTATTAACCTCTAATTCATTACCTTCAGCAGGNAGTATTAANCTAATTCCTTTATCCATAGAAATTGTTGTAGTTACTAAAAAGAAAACTAAAAGTAAAAAAGCAATATCCGACATAGATGACGAATTAATTTCTTGCATTGCNTGTCTTCTTGGTTTACCTAGCATGATTTATTTTTTCTTTGGTGCTGAATTTAATAGCATCGTTGTACTTTTTTGTAGAACAACAATCTGGTTATCTATAATATACATTACAGCATTTTGTAATATTTGTAAAACAACAGCAACTACTAATCCAAAAGCTGTAGTTAGTAGAGCAACTGATATACCACCAGCTACAACAGCAGGTGAAATATCATTAGCCATTTTAATATCATTAAAAGCCTGAATCATTCCCCAAACTGTTCCTAAAAATCCAAGCATAGGTGCTGTTGCAATGCATAGTGAAATCCATGTCATATTCTTTTCCATAGATGCCATTTCAATTGCGCCAGATTGATCTAGAGCTTTNTCCATTGCTTCTTGNCCATCATNNGCTTTNTCTAANGCNGNTCCACATANATTNGCAACAGGNCCAACACTTTCNGAACANAANNTTTTTGCNGNATCNACACCNGATTTNTCTAANGTATTNGCAACATTAANTGCAAANTCTTCATCNGANGCTAANCCTTTNACNAAATGATATAATCTNTCNCCAACAAAAACAAANCCNATTATGAANATAAATANGATNGGCCACATAAAACCACCNCCATCNACAAATAATTGAACCATATTAATCCTTTCTTATTAATTTTTACCTAAAACCTCAAGTTAAATCTTATGGATTTTTTATCAAAACACAAAATAAAATTAATCTACTAGCAGTTTTGCTTTTTCCATGCTTTCTAGCGCTTTTAAAAATTGCTGATCTTCATTTAGTAAAACATGATAGTAGTCATTTTTNCTCCATATTGAGTTAGCTAATTCTGCCAAAATTCGATTTTCTATATAAANCCANTCTTTATCTATTTCATCTTTAATTAAGTTTAATTCATTATTATTCTTATTACACCAATCAATAAATTCATTTTGATTAACAATTGTTTTCTTATTTTTTTGAATATATGAATAAAAATTATTAAACGATTTATTCCTAAATTTTTTAAATTTATTTTCAATATTTTTAGCATATTTAAAAATAAGTCTATTGGGGTCTGTTAATATTTTTTGAGTAGATGGGCTAAAATCAATATTTTGAGTAGAGTAAACATCAGGCGTTATTCCACCTCCTCCATAAACATTTCTTCCCTTTTTAGTTTTAAAAACAGGCTTTTTTGCAAGCAATGAATCAGACGCTTCTCGATTATCCGTTAATAAGTTGTTGTAATATTCATCAATTCCATTTTCAAATTCACGCTGAATTAATCTTCCAGAAGGTGTATAATATTTTGCTACAGTTATTCTAACAGCCGACCCATCATCTAGCATAAATTGTTTCTGAACGAGTCCTTTCCCAAAACTTGTTTCACCAACGACTATTCCTCTATCTAAATCTTGAAATGCTCCTGATACAATTTCACTTGCACTAGCAGAAGACCGATTGATTAAAACTACAATTGGTATTTCTTTATCCTTTCTATTTTTATTTGCATAAAACACTTCATTTGCATTTTGAATTCTTCCCTTTGTATATAAAATGGTATCATTGGAGTTTACAAACATATCGAGAATTGATATTGCTTGATCCATAAGACCGCCACCATTGTTTCTTAAGTCTAATATTAGATTTTTCATACCTGACTTTTCTAATTCATTATAGGCTGTTTTGACTTCATCAAATGTTTGTTGTGCAAATCTATTAACTTTAATATATCCGGTATCTTCATTATATAAAAATGATGCCATTACGCTATAAATGGGAATTTTATCTCGAACGAGATTAATAATTATATTTTCTTCTAATCCAATNCGCTGTATTGTTACTTCAACAGATGAACCACGTTCTCCACGTAACTTTTTAAATACTTCATCTTGCGTAATTTTATATGCAGACTCTCCATCAATTTTAACAATTTTATCACCGCCTACCAATCCTGCTTTATCAGAAGGTGTCCCTGGTATAGGGGAAATTACAGTTATATACCCATCTAAAATAGCAAATTCAATTCCTATACCCTCAAATTCACCCTCTAAGCTCTCTTGCATATATTTAAAATCTTTACTATTAATATATGAAGAGTGTGGATCTAATTCATCTAAAAAACCATGTATCGCACCATCTAATATTTCACCTAGGTCTACTTCATCTACATAGTAGTTTTCTACAAGTCTGATTATATAGGATAAACTTTTAAGCTTTCCAATTGTATTGCTATTGCTAAATGAAACAAATAACAAACATGCAAGTAAAGTAATGATTAATATTAATTTTTTATAGTTTTTCATATATTGAAATTACATGATATTTTTTTATTCTAGAAGAGTTTGTATTTGAAAATTTTTATTGTAGTTTAAAGGTTGATGAAAATAAAAAATATATGAAAAATAGTATTAGTATTAAAGGAGCAAGAGCTAATAATTTAAAAAACATTAGTCTTGATTTACCACGAAATAAATTCATAGTTATAACTGGCTTATCAGGTTCAGGCAAATCATCATTAGCCTTTGAAACATTATACGCCGAAGGTCAGCGTAGATATGTTGAGTCTCTTTCATCTTATGCTAGACAGTTTTTGGGAATTATGGGTAAACCAGATGTCGACCAAATTGAAGGTTTATCGCCTGCTATTTCAATCGAACAAAAATCAAAAAGTAGAAATCCACGATCAACAGTTGGAACAGTAACTGAAATTTATGATTATTTACGTTTATTATATGCACGAATAGGAGTTCAATATTGTCCTAAATGCAACAATAAGATTAGTAAACAAACTGTTCAGCAGATTGTTGATAATATTCTACAGCTTTCTGAAAACACAAAATTTTATGTTTTTGCACCTATTATAAAGTTACAAAAAGGTACACATAAAGATTTATTGAGCAACTTTTTTAAAGAAGGTTTTATGCGATGTAGAATAAATGATGAAAATATTGATTTAAATAATATTCCAGAACTAAATAAGAATAAAAAACATACAATAGATNTAATGATTGATNGATTGGCTATAACTAAAAATATTATNGAAAGATTAACTAGCGCTGTTGAGCTTGCATTAAANATCAGTAANGGNTCTTTAAAAATTATAACAACAGAAAATAAAGAATTTTATTATAANGCTAATTTGGCCTGNATTAAATGTAATCTTAATTTTAATGAGTTAGAACCACGACATTTTTCATTTAATTCTCCAGAAGGTGCATGTGAAAATTGTGATGGTCTTGGTACAAATTTATTAATAGATTCAGAAAGAATTGTCGAAGATATAAATTTAAGTATAAAAAATGGATGTATAAAACCACTAGGAGAGCCACCATGGAACACATGGTTCCATCAATCAATTTATGATATTTCTAAAAANTTTAATTTTAATATCAATGATCCATGGAAAATTATACCTAATGAAGCAAAAAAAATTATTTTATTTGGTTTAAANAATAACAAAAGTAGAAAAANAAGTAGATTTAAAGGAGAAGTAGATATTTACTTTGAAGGTGTAATACCTCATTTACATAGAAGATATTTGCAAACTCAATCTGGATATATTAGAGATTGGATTGAAAAATTTATGACAAAACAAAATTGNCAAAAATGTAATGGTCAAAGATTGCAATTGAGCAATTTATCCGTATTGATTAATAAAAAAAATATAACCTCAATATGTGAATTGTCAATTGAAAAATTAATCATATTTTTACAAAAATTAACACTAGGNAATAAAGATAAAAAAATTTCTCAAAGTATCATTACTGAAATTTTATCTAGGCTGAATTTTTTAAATGATGTTGGTTTAGGATATTTAACATTAGATAGATCTGCTACTACACTTTCAGGTGGCGAATCACAAAGAATTAGACTAGCAACTCAAATAGGTTCTAAACTAATGGGTGTGATGTATATTTTAGATGAGCCATCTATAGGTTTGCATCCTAGAGACAATGANAAATTAATTAAAACTTTGATACATTTAAAANATTTAGGAAATACAGTTATCGTTGTAGAGCATGATTCTGAAACAATGCAGGCTGCAGATTGGATTGTTGACCTAGGCCCAGGAGCTGGGGTTCATGGAGGGAAAATTGCTTATCAAGGTACATATAAAAATATTTTAAAAGATAAAAGTTCTATAACTGGCAACTATCTTTCAAAAAATAAAAATATTTTGATAAACAAAAAAACAACAAGAGGAAACAATAAATTTGTTACCTTAAAAAATGCCGAAGGTAATAATTTAAAAAATGTTACTTTAAAATTACCTCTTAATAACTTTATATGTATTACTGGCGTATCAGGATCAGGCAAATCATCTTTGATTAATCAAACATTATATCCATGTTTATCAAAACAGTATTTTTCTAGCAATATTAAACCACTAAAGTATGGTTCGATAGATGGTTTATCATATTTAGATAAAGTAATTGATATCAATCAAATGCCTATTGGCAAAACACCTCGATCTAATCCTGCTACTTATACTGGCGTATTTGGTGAAATCCGTGATCTGTTGACAAATGTTTCAGAATCTAAAATTAGAGGTTATAAAGCTGGTAGGTTCTCTTTCAATGTTAAGGGCGGTAGATGCGAGGCATGTCAAGGGATGGGGCTTGTAAAAGTAGAAATGCATTTTTTACCAGATATGTATATAAAATGNGATCAATGTGATGGAAAAAGGTTTAATAGAGAAACTTTACAAATTAAGTATAATGGAAAGAATGTAAATGATATTTTAGAAATGTCAGTAGAAGAAGCAGTAAAATTTTATAAAAACCATAAAACAATTCTTAGAAAATTAAATGCNNTGCTAGATGTAGGCTTAGGATATATTAAATTAGGACAACAGGCAACNAGTTTATCNGGNGGTGAATCTCAAAGAATTAAGTTAGCTAAAGAGCTTTCGAAAGTTAATACNGGTAAAACTATTTATATTTTAGATGAACCAACTACNGGATTACATTTTCAAGATATACAGNTGCTACTAACAGTTTTNCATGATTTAACAGACAAGGGTAATACAGTGATTGTTATAGANCATAATTTAGATGTNATTAAAACAGCAGACTGGATTATTGATTTNGGACCAGAGGGTGGNTCNAATGGTGGCCAAATTATTGCNGAAGCTACACCAACTGAATTAATGAGTNTNNCACATTCTTATACAGGCCANTTTTTAAAGGGAGTATATAATGATTGANAAAAGAATTCATTCACCTGAATGGCCNGATACNAAGTATTATAAAAAAATTATAAAAAAAATTAATCAGTATCCATTNTTAGTATATCCTGATGAGATTATTACTTTAAAAAATAAATTAAAAGATGTAGCTCTTGGAAAGCANTTTGTGATTCAAGGTGGAGATTGTGCAGAAACTTTTAGTGATTTTAATACAGATTTNATAAAAAGTAAATTGAAAATTTTACTNCAAATGTCAGCTATTATTGAATTTACATCAAACATGAAGGTTATAAATATTGGCAGAATTGCTGGTCAATATTTCAAACCTCGTTCAAATTTATTAGAAAAACGTGGAGAGTTAACATTGCCTGCTTACCAAGGCGATGGTGTTAATTCAATTGATTTTAAAGCTGAAAAGCGAGTCCCAAATCCTGATAATTTGATTAAGGCTTATCATCATTCTGCTGCAACAATGAACTTAATTAGAACATTAATTATGACAGGATTTACAAAAATTGAAAATATATCTTTATGGAATAGACACTTGATTAATAAATCCAAATTAGGAATTAAGTATAATAAAATAGTTAAAGAAATTGAGGGTGCATTAGATTTTGTTATGGCTTCATCAGATATTAAAAATAAAGATAATTATATAAATAACTTATATACGTCTCATGAATCTTTAATTTTAGATTATGAAAAATTATTTTTTAAGAAATTTAAAAATCATCAATTTTGCTGTTCTAGTCATATGCTATGGGTTGGCGATAGAACTAGATATCTTAATAGTGAACATTTAGATTTTGTATCAAAATTAGATAATCCCATAGGAATTAAAATTGGGCCTAAAATTAAAATTGACGATATTCCTGCAATATGTTCTAAAGTAAACCCTCAAAACGAACAAGGTAAGTTAATTTTTATTGTTAGATTAGGTGAAAAAAATATTGAAAAAATGCTTCCTAAGATTATTGAAAAAGTTAAATATTATGGTCATGAAATTATATGGTTTTGTGATCCTATGCATGGAAATACAATTAAATCACAAAATGGTTATAAAACTAGACAATTTAAAACAATTATAAATGAATTAGAGTCTTTTTTTAATATTCATATGAGTTCTAATACCATACCAGGAGGTGTTCATATCGAGCTTACAGGTGAAAATGTTACTGAATGTTTAGGCGGTATTAATGATATTAAAGATAAAGATTTAGATTTAAGATATGAAACGGCTTGTGATCCAAGATTAAATAATGAACAAAGTTTAGAAATTGCATTTCTAATTTCTAAATTAATAAAACAAAGGAAAAATAATGGATAGTAAGGTTAACATTAAGGGTTATGGAGATGATTTAACAATTAATAATATTAGAATTGGTGATTTATCTCCAGAAGATCATGAGAAAATAGAAAAAAAACATGGTGGTAATAATTACAGTCCACTTGAAGATGTTGTTGTTTCTCATGTAAAAGATTCTTCAACATTAATTTGCCGAAAACCAAGCGATACAAATATTGAAAAATATGTAGAGTCAGAATTGCTTGATGGTTTATGTTGCTATTC
>NZPQ01000022.1 GCA_002693365.1 Fidelibacterota bacterium | reverse complement strand
TTAATAATGAATATAAAATTATCCTGTAACCTTCAGGAGCAATATTTATAATGTTTCTCATACTTTAAATCTAAGTAAAAAAATATCTAAATTAAATTGAAGAAAAATCAAGTAGTACTTTCCCAAAATTTTTTCTATTTTGTATATACCTATGAGCTTTAGGTGCATCTTTGTAAGAAAAATCCTTATCTACAACTGGATGTAAATTTTTACTATTAACCAACTTAATTAAATTATTTATTGATCTTTTTACTTTCCATTCATGNCCTTTAAATCTTCCTAAATGGTATCCCATTACAGCTTTATTGTTTGCCATTAAATCCATGGGTTTATATTTAGGCATTGAATAAATTTCTTTCATGGCAACTAATGGTTTTAANTTATCNCCTTTNACAAGATTTTGATCACCATAAATAATCAANTTACCCATTTTNGATAAAACNCTNTANCTCAATTTCCAATTTTTAGCACCTATTGGATCNATAATTAAATCTACACCCTTNCCNTTNGTAAAATTCATAATTTCNTCNTAAATNTTTTCTTTNTTATAATCAATACACTTATCAACACCCATTTTAANNAGTTTATTATGTTTCCAAGATGANGAAGTTCCNATAATTTTAATATTTTTNGTTTTTGCTANNTGNATAGCTGCNGTTCCTACACCNCCNCCAGCACCATGAATAAGNAATGTATCATTTTCTTGTAAATTACCAAGATCAAACATCATCATGTAAGCTGTTATNTAAGTAACAGGAAATGCAGCAGCTTCTCTTANNGTGAAACTNTCNGGNAATGGAATGATAGAATTTACATCAATACATGCTTGTGAACTNTAACTNCCNCTAAGTGTCANACCCATNACTNTATCACCAATATTAAAATCTTTNACATTTGGTCCNANTTTATCAATCACTCCACTTACNTCACCNCCTAAAATNGANCCNGGTTTTGGTCCTCCTGGATAAAGTTTCATTCTAGCCATTATTTCTGCAAAATTAATTCCTGCATAATGGACCTTAANTCTTACTTGATTTTCATCAGGCTCCAAGTCATTAAGATTCATAACCTTTAGAACATCTGGTCCACCATATTTAGNNAGTANAANACTTTTCATATTTTACCTTTTCNNTTAAATTAATTATATGTCCATATTTTGCTTTAAATATTCAAATGCTTCTTCTACAGAATTAATAATAACAAATAAATCAAGATCAGACTTTGATATAACCTTATTTTCNATTAATCTATCCCAATCTATTAATCCATCCCAAAAATCTTTACCGAATAAGATTATTGGAATATTTCTTGTTATTTTTTTTGTTTGTATTAANGTNATTATATCAAANAATTCATCTAATGTNCCCACACCNCCAGGCCATACAACAATACCTTTAGTTTTATAAATAAACCAAAATTTTCTCATGAAAAAATAATGGAAAACGAAATTTAATCCTTTTGTTATCCATTTATTATTTGTCTGTTCAAAAGGTAATGATATACCTAGTCCAACAGTTTTTCCCTTTGCTTCATATGCGCCTTGATTTGCAGCTTCCATTATTCCTGGGCCAGCACCTGATGCAACTACAAACTTTTTACCATCAAATTTTTCTAAATTCCATTTTGTGATTTTATATGATAAATTTTTAGCCTTGCTATAATACTTATTAATTGGAGTATCATTTTTATTTTCAATCCTGGCTGAGCCAAAAAAAACTATTGTACTATCTATTTGGTGCTTATTAAATGATTCTAGTGGGAATAAATATTCGGATAAAATTCTTATTGGTCTTCCAGACATACTACCTAGAAATTTTTTATCGTAGTAAAGCCTTTGTTTTTCCATAAATTTTTGTTTATTCACTAAAGAATTTACAAACTTTTAACTAATTTTTTTTCAAATTCATTGGCAAAATTTTGATCCCAATTCAATAGTTCCCTACTCATTATTTTTTTATATAAAAATGGAAAAATTAAAACAAGATATAACATTGTTAAATAACCATAAGGTAGTAATGGAGCATCTTTATCTACAGGTTTCAATTCCCAAAACTTTAAATTAGAATTACTATGATGATTAGAATGTCTTGTTACATTATATAGATAAAGACTACTAAAAAAATGATTTGAATTCCATGAATGTCTTAAGCGAACTGGTCTATTCTTTTCTCTAACTAAACCATAATGCTCAATATAATTTATAGCTTCTAGAATTGATTTTGATAAAAATGCTATCAAAAAAAATAAAAATAAACCTAAAAATCCACTAAACAAAAAAGCAATTANAGCAATAAAAAAACTTCTTAAATANCCTCTAATAAATCTATTNTTNAAANTAAATATATTATAGTTNTTTCTNNANAATCTTTTTGATTCAAGCTCCCANCCNGATTTATTTTCNTCNAAAATAGCTTTTAAAATAAATGAATAAATATTTTGTCCCCTTTTTGCTGTAGCNGGATCTTCTGGTAAGCAAACATTTTTATGATGGCCATATACATGCTCTATANCAAAATTNCAATCACATGAAAAAGCAAGCAACCAATTTCCAACAAACATATCAAATTTATTTTTTTTTCTATGAACTAATTCNTGACCTCCGGATATACCAATACCACCTGCAATTAAAAANGTTTGAACAATAATNGAAATTTTATCAACTANAGTAAAAGAGTTTTTTAATTCGTAAAAATTAATATTAAAAANATTAAAAAAATTCAGATACCATTCAGGCAANACACTACTAAAAATAGATATAACATAAAAAATAAAGATAAAAATCATTGGTAATGCTAAGTAAATTGATAAGTCTAATAAGAATGTGTAAGAAAATTTTTCTATTTTTTTATCTCTAGGAAAAATTATATCACCAAAAATAAATAAAATCGAAAAGCAAAGAAAATAAATAGTAGGATAATGCGTACCAAGTAATGATATAAATAAAAATGAACAAATTAAAAATAATGGAAAGTAATATTTAATATATTTAATCATTAATTATTTGTTTTTAAATCTAAATCTTTATTTTTAATCTTTTCAGTAAGAACTTGCCAATCACTACTNGTAAAATTTTTAGNAACCCTTAAAAAATTTGTNATTAAAATTGGTTTTTTATTTATGATNNTTTTTATGTCATCATCAATCATATTTGCAAAGGATAATAATTTATCAATATTATAATTAAGTGCTTTTGCTATATCCTTTAAAACAGGTAAAGATGTATTAATTTTACCTTTTTCTATATACAGTATATTAACATTTGAAACATTCACTATTTGAGCTAATTTTCTTAAACTTAGACCTTTTTTTGTTCTCAGTTCACTAATGATTTTACCAATTTTATTATTCATAATAATCCTTTAACTATTAAATTTAAATGCTAAGTGTTAATTAGCAATTAAATTAAATATGCTAACTAATACTTAGCAATCTTTTTATTTAAATATTATCTAAAAAGAATTATGTTAACAATTTGGATTATATCTAGAACGTTTATGACATTGTCTGAATTTAAATCTGCTGGATTACTAAATTGATTATTCAATATTAAATTAACTACTAAAATAATATCCTGTATATTAATTACATAATCTGAATTAACATCTCCTGCAATGGAAAAATTAGACTGCTCAGCATAATTTAATACTGCATTTTCGATTTCAATTAGAGCATTATAATTATTTGAATTTGATAAGAGAATAATTCCCAAATTATTAGGCGTAGAAATAAACATTTCAGTACAACTACCTGAATCTCCACCATTGTGACCAAACAGTGTTCTTCCATTTTGATTTTTATAATACCATACTAAACCTTGTGTTGAATTTATTAAAGGATAATGTATAGTTTTTATTAGTTCTATTGTTTCTGAATCTAAAATTCTTACATTGTTATACATTCCATTATTTATATAAGTGCTCATAAATTTAGCTAAATCATTCGATGTTACTCTAAGCTGTCCAGAAGGATAATCAGAATAACCATAATGTTCATACTCAGTTAAGTTTTCTGCACTACTACCTGTTCCATTTTCTCCACAAACCTCCTGATAATCAGCACAACAATCCTCATAATCAATACAAGCAAAGTCACAAAAACATGGGTTACTCTCATCATAAATTCCACAACCAATAGTATAGCAGGAATCTCCCAAACCGCCAGTTATTTGATAAGGCAATGCAACTTGATCAAGATTATTAATTTCTGATAAAAACCAAAAAACATTATCCATTTCAAGTGGTTCAAAAATATTTTCATTACAAAATTCATTAAAAGGTTGATTTGAAATCTCTTCAACTAAATACCCTATTAATGCTGCTCCAATATTGCTGTAATAGTAGCTAGTACCAGGAGCTGAATCAGTAAAATTTAAATTACTTGCATAAAATTCACCCTGAGGAGTTAGATATTCTTGAAGATAATATCCTAACTCTAATATTGAATCACCATCATAATAAGGCATAAAACTCCAATTATCTTTTATACCAGATGTATGAGATAATAGCATTTTAAAAGTAATTGGATTACTTTGAAAATCTGGATGTATAACATTAAAAGGAAGATAATCATTAATATTATCATCAAGCATAAAAAAATTCTGCTCAAATAGTTGCATTAAAGCAGTAACTGTTATGGTCTTTGAAATAGATGATAAAATAAACATAGTATTTTCATCTACTATTATACCTTCATGAAGATTTGAATATCCAAAATACTTCTCCCATACCAAATTATTTTCCTTAACTACAGAAATAGATAAGCCTGGTATTAAATGAGTTTGCATTGTTGATTCAATAAAAGCAATTAATTCATTCTCATCACGATAAGTAGATACTTCACTACTTAATCTATTATTAGGAGTATTATTATCCTCTCTATTTATAAAATGATTTGAAAATATAAAAGAAACAAATACATTTAAAAATACTATTATATACATAAACTTTTTCACTTGTATAATCTATAAATAAAATATTCGATATGAAAGACTCATCTAGGAAAACTAAATACTAAATTTTAATCAATGATTAAGCTTACCATTTGAACTATATCTAAAATATTAATAATTTCATCTTCATTCAAATCTGCAGCATAATTGTATTCATTTAGTAAAACTAAATTAACTATTAGAACAATATCTAAAATATCAATAACGCTATCATTATTTAAATCACCATAAATAGTATTGATTTTTTTATAAATCCATGCCTTATTTGTTGCAATAAATCCATTAGGATCAAAACCTCCAAAATATATTGCATCTTCATTGTTGAATGGTGATTCAACATAGCACCTGGTTGCTATAAGGGGGTTATCATTTAATGAAAAATCATGACTTATCTCGTTTATTTCGTAATCTCCACTACTGCTTCTAATAGCATACAAACCTCCGCTATAGTAACCATTCCAACTTAAATAATTTTGATTATTAATAGTAGACTCAAATCCTACTATATGATAGTAGTCATTGTAAACATTATCATAAACTTTATAAAATTCATTATATGCTCCAAGCAAATAGTTAACTGTAACTCCTGGAAGATAATCTTCAACTAATAATGAAACTTTAGTTTCATATACTCTATCAAAACCATTATTTAAATTGGGATCTAAACGAAATATTGAGCCTTTAGATTGGCCATCTGGACACCACATTAAAATCATTGAATCAGTATCATTATTATTTATAACTGAAAGTCCTCTTATTCCACCAACTGCTGAATTAATATTTGAACTCAAATCACTAAAATCATGAACAACCGAATAACTAGGATTTAAACCATTGTTTCTCTTAAAAATTTTATTACCTGAAGACAAAAAAAGATTATCATTTGCAATAACTATACCCAATGGTCTAATATTAAATGGACCAAATTCAGGTTCCTGGCTCCATTCTATTTTTTGTTGCAAATTCGGATTGTATTTACCTGCAAAAATTCCTATTGTTCCAACTGTTATAAATAATTTTTGTTCTCCAGTTATATCATCTTCATATATTTGCATATCTCTAATTGAATAACTTTCAGATGGAGACATATTTCCTTCATAAATAGTCGCGATATTCCAACCTTGATTTTGATCATCACGTATAAATGCATTTGCCGTTACTGGTCCAAAAATAAAATTTGATGAATAAGAGGCAGTAATTAATAATGTATCAGGATTAGCTAAAAAATTACCATTCATATCTTTGGTAAAAATCACTTGTTTTAAAACCCCGGGTCTTAAATGATACGAATCTAAACTCAAATCAAGAATCCAATCTTCATCAGAATTATCCAATCTTATAATTTGTGACCAACCATTATTAACATTATTTCCACCATACCAAATATTCAATTCATCTTGCCAATAACCTACAGATGCAAATAACTTATTTTTATGAGAAACTAGTTGAAGAACTTCTGAGCCACCTAAATAATTATCATTAATATCATAATTACCAGCATTGAAAGAATTTTGCCATACTTGAGCATTAATAACTACTATAACTATAAGTATTGAAAAAAATTTCATTTAGAATAAATTTTATAAGATTTTTAATAAAAAAATGATCCACCAGATTACTAAAGTAATAAAACCAATTCTAAAAAATTTGGCTCTGTAAGGAATATAGTTTGATGTTAGTCTAATATAACAATGTAAATATCTAGAAATAACAAATATCCAGGCAAAGATAAGATCTAATTGAATAAAATTATCAAATAAAATAATAAATAAAACTAAAAAATAGAAAAAAATTGGAAGTTCAAATTGATTTTTAAGAGTTTGTCTTAGAACCTCTATATATTCTGGAACATCGCCTTTATATATTTTTATGTAACTATACTTTATTGATTTATTTTTAAATGCATTTAAAAGAGCGAAATAATTTTTAAAATATAAAAATAATGTAAGAATCATCATGAAAATAAAAGGAAATATTAATTGTATTGATTCCATTTATTCTATCCGGTTGTTTGCATTGCTGCTGCAATACCATTTATTGATGACATAATTATTTCATTATTAATTTGTTTAGTTTCTTTACTACTAGAAATTCTTTTTAAATATTCGATTTGAATAATATTTAATAAGTCAGTCATTGGATTTCTAAATTTAATTAAATTTTCAATAACAGGATTTCGTCCAAGTAAAGTTTTATTTTTTGATATTAACAAATAATTTTTATGGATATAACTAAACTCTTTTTCAATTATTTTATTAATTTCATTATAATCAGAAATCTTTGAATATTTTTTTGAAATTGGATTACGAGATCTTGCCATTTCAAAAGTGATACTATCTAGCATATTTTTGAAAAATAATGAATCACTATATAAATCTTCTAATACTTTTAACTTTCCTAATTTAATAAGTTGGTTTATTTCATATCCTATACCAAACCAGCCAGAAATATTGTATCTAGTTTGAACCCAAGAAGAAACCCAGGGAATCGCTCGAATTTCATCAAATCCTTCTTTATTTAAAAATAATTTACTTCTAGATGATGGTCTTGAAGAAATTTTTAACTTACTAATAAAATTAATAGGTGTTGTTTTTATAAAAAACTTCCAAAAGTCAAGATTTGTAATATTTTTTTTATAATTCTTTAACGAAGATTCTGCTAAAAATTTTAACTCATTGATATTTAAATCTTTTTTTACAGCTTTAACAGAATTTTTAATTAGAGCACTTAAAATCTGTTCTAGATGTCTTTTAGAAATATCACAATTACCATACCTATATGAAATGATTTCTCCTTGCTCAGTCATTCTTAATTTTTGTTTTTCTGTAAATGATGGTAAACTCCTTATTGCCTCATTTGATTTTCCACCTCCTCTACTAACAGAACCCCCTCTTCCATGGAAAATACTATAATTGATACCATGTTTTTTAAATACGTTATTAAGATTTTTTATACATAACTGAATCGAATAATTTGCCATAAAAATACCACCATCTTTATTACTATCAGAATACCCAAGCATTATTTCTTGATAATTATTTATCTTTTTTAAATAAGTTTTATAAACCGTATTACCCAGCAAATCATCTAATAAATTTTTTGCATTTTTTAAATCATCAATCGTTTCATACAAAGGGACAATATTTAAAATTAATTTTTTTCTAATACCCAAATCTTTTTTTACTTGATTAAAAATAAAAATAACCTCCAAAATATCACTAGTCTTATGAGTCATACTTACTATATATGATTTTATCGATTTAGGATGGTATATTAGATTTTGTATAATAATTTTAAAAGTATCATACATTTCTAAAGATTGCTTACTTAACTTATCTTTATTAATATAGTTTTTATGTGTTTTTATCAGCCTATTTAATTTTTCTTGTTTTTGATTTTCATTTAATATTTTATAGTTATAATTAAACACCTCATCAATAAATTCTTCATGACAATCAGAGTGCTGCCTAATATCCATTTGCATAAGATTAAATTCAAATGTTTTAGATCTGATTATTAAATTTTCTAATTCACTGAATTCAATTAAGTCAACAGAATAACTTTGAATTAAATGATTTTTAATAATCATTAAATCTTTTTCAAAGTCTAAATATTCATAATCAATATTTAATTTATCATTTTTAATTTGATTTAAGGATGTTTCTAATTTGTATTTAATTAATAATAACTTTAATCTAATAGGCTCATTTTTAAATCTTAGCAATTGATTGTTACTTATATTTATTTTCTTTAAGTCCTTATTAATATTTTTTTCAAATTCATTATCTTTGATATGTGAAAGACTTATATCATAAAATAAATTATTTACTGAGTTAATATATTGATTCAAAATCTGCTGTCTTTGAAATTTTAATGCCCAACTTGTAATTTCACTAGTAATATTAGGGTTACCATCTCTATCACCACCAATCCATGTACAAAAATTTATATTTTTATTAAAATTATATTTTTTATTATAATAACTATTAAAAGCTTCATTAAAATCATTATACAAAATAGGTAAAGAATCCCATGCAGAATTAAACATTAAAAAGATTGAATTTTTGATTTCGTCCTGAGGTGATATTTTTGTTATTCGATAATCATCAGTGTTCATAAAAATAAACATCTGATTTCTAATAATTTTTTTTAACTGATTTTTTTTATATTCACTTAGATTTTTAAATAAATATGAATTTATATTTTTTAAAATTTTATTTTGCTGATTTAGTAAAGAAATTCTTCTAAACTCTGTAGGGTGAGAAGTTAAAGTTGGTTCAAAAAGTATATTATCAGTGATTTTTTTAGCTTTACTGTAAGAAATATTGTTTTCTTTTAAAAACTTAATAGCATCATTAACAGAATCTTTAACTGGATTTGACAAACTTGATTCTTTAAGTTTTAAATTATTTTTAAAATTAATCTCTTCAATTTCACTTTGATTTAATAAATGAAAAAAGGATGATAGAAATCTTAATGCTTTTTTTACATCATTATCACTATAATTACAAAAATAATAATCAAAATCATTTATCTGATTATTATTTTTTTTGTGATCAGAAAAAATTTTTTTTAATGATTTAACTAAGTTATTATAAAATTTTTTATTTGATGATAATAAAATTTCATCAAATAAATCTAATATTAAATCAATTCTTGAAATCATTGATTCAGATAAATTAGATTTTATAGCAAATGATTTTATGATATGATTAATGGAGACCACAGTTAAATCTACAAAATAAAAAACTCACAATAAAAGGGGCTTTATAAATTAAATACTTAAATTAATTTAAAATTATATTTACTAACTGTATAATATCTAATACATTAATAATATTATCAGAATTTAAATCTGCTAGAGGATTCTGTTGACTACTAAGAATTAAATTAACCATTAAAATAATATCTTGAATGTTTAAAGTCGAATCATCATTTAAATCTCCCAAAATAGATTGTTCGTAATGCTCTTCAAGTATATCTCTAATATAATTCTTTTGAGTTGTTCCTAGGCCAGATACATCAATATGTCCTAGGTAATTACCATCATATCCTAAAATTATTAAAGCATGGCTATCATAATAAGGTGCAAATTGACTTCTTATTGGTAAATCAGGATATGGATCCATTACTAATGGTAAGTCTGAGTTAGCACAGAAGCTATTATTAGCTCCTTCCATAATTGTTTGACCTACACCAATAATGACAATATTTTCATATCCATCATCATTTCTTAGTTCATCTTGAAAATCGGACAACTGCCCGAAAGTAGCTGTTCAGCCACCTCAGTTTTGAGTTCCAAAATAATGCATTGTAATATAATTTAGGTATTCCGGTTCCCAAACATTAGACTCATAAGTAGGGGAAGTTGGGTTATAATCCTCAAGAGAATAATTATAATTACAAAATACAAGACTTGTTAATAATAAAATTAATTTTACTTTCATGATTTAAATATATATTCTGTGGATATTTAAAGGAAATAAATTTTACAAAATTTTACATTTTGTAAAATTAATACTAGTGATATTTAATAAACTATTAAATGATTTAACAACAGCCACCTCAGCTACCTTCGCTTTCAGCTTTCCAGTAACCTGATTTCACAATTGTAAAATCTAATATACTACAATTATACTGCTGACCTAGCCACCTTATAATTTCACTCTCACTATAATCAGCACTTGTCCACTTTACAGCAATTTGTTTTGGTAAACTTTTTCCAGAAGAATCCTGGTTCCAAATAATATCTGAAATTTTTAAAACTGGTAATTTACTATTGCTCATTTTTATCCCTCGCAACAACTTTTTTGTTCACATTGACAATATATTCTATTATATAAGTGAAATCCTATAAGAGTAAACGCAGGAATGAATTTTGCATTTGGAGAAATATTGAACCATAAAAACTTAGCATTAAGTATAAAAATTAGTAAACCAACCCAACTTACCCATAATCCAATTTCTGTTAATCTAGAATTAGTTGAAATTGTTGAATATCTAACAGCTACAAATGAGACTATTAAAAAAAAGTAATCTAACCATTGCCACCATGATGGAGCTGCGCTACAACATGTTGCTGAGCAAGCAGTTGCAACGAAAAAAAATGGTGTCGCAATACAATGGATCATACATAAACCACTTGATAAAACACCAATGGTATCAGATTTTTGTATCGATAAATTATTCATTAAAACTTTCAGTTTTTTAGTTTGATCTAATTTTATTCATTTATAAAATTAAATTATTTTTTTTTTCAAAAACAAATATAAAATGAGAATGATTCTCAATTAATTGTAATGACATAAATAATAAGTTATGATTCATTTTTATGATTTTTAAAAATTCTTAAATATAAATCAATAAAATCTATTGTCATATACAATCGCTTGTAATCACCTACTTTATGAGGAGAACGGTGGACTAAACCTTTGCCTTGATTATTTTTCCATCCATCTCCTTTTAAAAGAGCAACATCACCTGTATTTAGCTCTTTTATATCTGTTTCTTTTAAAAATAATCCTGATTCTTCATCAGGCATACCATTATTACCATGTCCAAGTTTATCTCTATTTACTAAATTATGAGGCAACCATTGTGTAGCAGGACCTTTATAGGTCGAAACCAGCCTACATTTAAGGTTATCTACATGAAAACGTGGACACATTGGAGATTCAATTGCATCCAATCTAAGCCATACCTTATTGATACTAAATAAATCACAAAATAATTTAACCACTATAGAAATATCTTTTATTAGGTATAAAGTATTTTCATTTTGTCCAAGGTTATTAACTAATATTTTATCAACATCATCATATTTAACTAATTCTGAAAATTGTAAATCTGGATTTTCATTTATAATGTAATTACTTGCGTTTATTAATTGGTTATCTAGATGTCTTTTCCAAATTGAAATATTAACATCNTCATTAAAAATTTCTGAAAGTTCAGATGANTTATTTGATACATGATTTTTGATTAATANATCTTCNTTTTTATTNNCTACTTNAAAATTCATGAAAGATCTCCTGACCAATCAGGGAAAGGATCTTTGAACTTAGACCAATACTTTTTACCTTGNAGTAAATCATAATCAGTTAAAAGACAATCATCTAGTAATTGAGTAATTTTTTTTTGATCTAATCCTTGNCCNATAAAAACTAATTCTTGACGCATATCTCCAAATGGNTCAACCCATTTCTCTTTNATAAAATTAATTGANTCNTGATCTTCTGGCCATCTGTCTTTTGGAATTGCCTTCCAAAATAAACCAGCATAACCATGATGAGCTATTCCACCAGCCTGNCTCCAATTNCCTGCAAACATNGGACGAGTAGCAAGCCAAAAAAAAACCTTTTGATCGAATTAATTTTCCTGANAGATCTTTACTATGTAAAAAATCATANAATTTTTGNGGNTANAATGGTTTTCGTGCTTCATACACAAAACTACTAATTCCATACTCNTCAGTTTCGGGTATATGCTCNCCGTTTANTTCTTTTAACCAACCAGGAGCTTGTTGAGCACGNTCAAAATTAAANAAACCAGTATTCAATATNTTATNAATNTCAACATTNCCATTTGAAATTGGNATAATAC
Source organism: Fidelibacterota bacterium (assembly GCA_002693365.1). GTDB lineage: Bacteria > Fidelibacterota > Marinisomatia > SCGC-AAA003-L08 > D37C17. Next base: position 7,380 of record NZPQ01000022.1, on the reverse strand, counting down.
TTGCATGGGTATTNAANGTTTTAAGTATTACNGTAAGCTTTTTAATNTCAGATTCTTCTACTAAATCTATCTTNCTTACAAGTATGATATCAGCAAATTCTACTTGATCTACAAGTAAATCAGCTACACTTCGTTCATCCTCTTCNCCNAAAGATTCTCCAACTTCTTGTAAATATTTTGCTTCATCNTAATCTTTAAGAAAATTAACAGCATCAACAACNGTTACCATNGTNTCAAGTTTAGATACATCTGANAGAGAAACACCATCTTCATCTTCGAATGTAAAAGTTTCAGCAACAGGTAATGGTTCTGAAATACCAGTAGATTCTATAAGAAGGTAGTCGAAGCTTTGTGATTTTGCTAACTTTGTTACTTCTATCAATAAATCTTCCCTAAGCGTACAACAAATACAACCATTGCTCATTTCAACTAATTTTTCTTCTTTATGATTTAGTGAAACATCATTTTGTACCATACTCTTATCAATATTAATCTCACTCATGTCATTTACAATAACCGCAACTTTTTTACCTTGACGATTATTCAAAACATTTGTTAAAACTGTTGTCTTGCCTGCTCCAAGAAAACCAGAAAGAACAGTAACGGGTAATTTATTCATAAAAANATTCCACAATTTTAGTTAAATTAAACATAAGCTATCTTATAAAATTAGTTTAAATGTTTTATAAATGCAACTAAATTGCAACAAGATGATTTCGAATGAGAAAAACTAAACAATTAAAATTATTATTAAATGAATTTAATCAAAAAGAAGATGCAATATCTATTGTTGAATTAGTAAATAAGTTTAGTGATAAAATGAATAAAACAACTGTTTATCGTATTTTAGATAGATTTGAAAAAGAGGGTATTTTACATTGGTTCATTGATAATGATGGTTTAAAAAGATATGCAAAAAATAAAAAAAAATCTAATACAAAAGAAGTTCACCCCCATTTTTTATGTGAAGATTGCGGAACTACATCTTGTATTCCAATTAATATTAAGCTTCCATCTATTCCTGAATATATAATAAAAACCTCTGAACATTTTTTAACCGGACAATGTAAAAAATGTCTTTCATAAGATTTCAGAACAATTGAGAATCAGAATTCCTTATTTATAAAATCAAGTTCTTCATCATTAAAATCCTGAATTATATTTTTTCTTATAATTACAGAATCTTTAAAATGCTTTGGTTCGTAAGGGCACATTAAGCATCCTCTTCCACAACATTTTTTATTTTTTAAAAGTATTAATCTAGATAACATGTGCAAACAATATCTAAATAAGTGATAATAATTTTTTGATATTATTTATTTGTCCATTAAAATCATCATANTNACCTAATGGAAAACCCAANTCATAAGGAACACTTANATATCTCTTTATTTTTAATTTTTTAGTTATTTCATCAATAATACTAATTGTTGAACAAATTAAATTATTTTCTTCACAAATTTTTTGAACCAAACCAACTGTTTGATGACACATTGGTCATACAGGAACAAAAATAACAATATCTACATTGTCATTTTTGAAAATATCAATGATCTTAGGCACACTATATTTTAGTAATTTTCTTGTATTAATATTAGAACCCATTAAAGATATATGTCTCTCACTAACTGATCCTATATATCCTTGTTTCTCAAGATCTTTAAGGTGTGCTATTGGTAAAGCTGAAAATGGATTTTTTTTTATTCCTGAATGATCAAAGCTATTACTTGTATGATATTCTTTTAATTTACTGGAATCAACATCTTTAGAAATTACTCTATATGACCAATCACCAAATTTTATATTATGATTAAACGGTTCATGTTCATCATCTACAACTAATCCAGCTGATGAAACTATAGCTACCTTACAATCACTTATTTTCTTATCTAATTTTTTTGATATTTTTGGACTGCAATTTTTCCAAGGATAATATTTTAAAAATTTTTTAATTGGAAATGATAAATGTGATAACTTTTTTATATTTTCAACTTTAGACATAATAAAAATTTACATTTGAATTATTTTGAATAATATATTTTTTTATAATCTAATTATTATTCAGCTATTAAAAAATCTATCGCATCTTCAAATCTTAAAGACCAATACTTTTCTTCATGCGAATGGCCATCAAACTTTAAAGTTTTGTAAGTTTTTTTATTATCTGTAAAAATTTTATCCATTTTTTTTTGTGGCTGACTGTAATATTGATCTAAACCCTCAGTACCAAAATCAAAATATAATCTATGGTCATCTAAATTATCAATATTTGAATCTACATAACTTATTAAACCTTTTACCAAATCTTTATCTTCGGTAACTTTAATTCTAAATGGTAATAAAAAATAATCAAGAGGTTTTATACCTATCCAATGAACTGAAAAACAACCAGCAAACCCAAATATATCTGGGTACTCTATTAAAGCATTCAATGAAAATAATCCACCCATACTAGCTCCTAAAATTCCAGTATTACTTTTATCAAGATTTACATTATATTTATTCTCGATAAAGGGTTTGAGTTCATTCACAATAAAACTTAAATAATCAAATTTTTTTCTATCTATAAATTTTTTATAAATGAAGGTTTTAATATTTTTATCAAAATACTCTAAAGATTGCTTAGGAAAATACTCTGCATATCTTAAAGTATTATCATAGAAACCATCTCCGGATATATTGGCACTATGCACTGCAATGAAAATAATATTTTTATTAGCCTCTCTCATGCTAAAAATTTCATCGATTCTCCATTCTTGATTATTCCATGTTTTTGAAGAATCAAACAACGTCTGACCATCTTGTGCAAATATAAAAATTGTTTTATTATCAACTATGAAGTTATTAGGGCTATAAATTTCAACTTTTCTTTTACCAATAATATCTGAATGAAATTCTAAATGTTCTATACTACCATAAATTACTTTTGAATCTGAAAAAAGAAATGAAATACTGAAAAAAATAAACAGAAAAATATTTTTAAAACTCATTAAATAATCTAAAACAAAAAAAGTATCAATGAAACAGAGATTATGATCATAGTGAATAGAATTTGAACTTGAGTTAATTAAAACAAATATAATTAACTTAGAATAATATTTACAACTTGAACAATATCAAGTACATTTAATTGACTATCATTGTTTAAATCAGCATTCGCGACATATTCAAAATTCATAACTAGACTTACTATTAAAACAATATCCTGAACATTGATTAGATTATCTTCATTAATATCTCCAATTATAGAATCTTGACAATCTAAGTTTGTATAAAACTGCGCAGCACTAATAGGTATATTTAATAAATTATCACAATATTCTAAATCATTTAACAAATTATATTTTAACCATTCAACAGCTTTCTCTCCTAACTCTCCAGATCCTGAATTAGGGTTCAAACCAGTTTCATGACTACCACCTTCTATTTCAAATAACATTTTAAGTGTTGATTCTGGAGTATATTCATAGTGAACTGCTGCATCTAAATCTGTTGGATTTTCAATATCACCTTCACTTGATATGATTAATACTGGCACAGAATGGCTTAAATGGTCCGGAACAAGACAATAATATTCGTAATCTGGATTTGTACAATTTTCATAATCTTGTATAGCTAAACCTGGATTAAGCGCAATAACTGCTTTTAAACTTGAATCAATCGTTGCTGCATACTGCGCTGAACCTCCACCAATTGACCAACCGCTAGTTGCAAAATTATAAATATCAACTTTGTTTAAAATAGGTGAATCTTCTCTAATATTCTCTTGTTTTAAAACTTCTATTGCATCTAAAAGACTATATGCTAAATCGCTCATATCATCATTGAAATAATCATTTATTCCAATAGTCATTGCAATAAATCCATGTGATGCATAATATTGTCCCCATTGATGCAATGTTTGTTCTGAAGAAAATGCGCCTGGAACAATCACAATACTGCTATATGGTGGTTGACTATCAGTCGGATAAAATACTGTAGATCCTAAATAGCTATCACTTGCTAATAATCCATTAGACTCATTAAATGAAGAAAATTGATAAGGGCCATAATTAGTATTAGAATCTCCATCAGTTATATCTTCACATTCGCTATTTGCTTCATTCCATTCACAAAATTGAGGATATTGAATACAAAGGTCATAACCTAAGTCAGAACATTCTGAAAAAATTAAATTTATAAATAATAAGATTAAGATATATATTTTTTTCATAAAGAATCAATTAAACTTTTATTTTTCAGAAATAGAATCAATATCTACTGCTAGGCGAATACAATTAGTTGTTACTCCTCCAAGGTCATGTGAAGTAATAGATATATTGACGCTACACCAACCAATATATATATCCGGATGATGATTATTTTTTTCAGCTAACTCTGCAATTTTATTTACAAAATCAATACCATTCAAATAGGTTTTAAATGAGTATGTTTTAGTTATTTTTTTACTTTTATATTCCCAACCATAATTTGATAATGATTTATTAATTTCGTCAGGTGATATGAGCATAATTATAGATTCCTTAATTATTTAACTATTATATATTAAAATTTAAAAATAAAAAAGCCTCTATAAAAGAGGCTTTCTAATATTTACAGAATTTAGATTTCTACCCATACTTCCAAAGCTGAAGGCTAATTTAAATCCAGCGTCTAACTTTATTTTTATAATTCTTATATTCTTCTCCAAATATATTCTCCAGAGCTTCTTCTTCGGGTAATATTTGATTTTTAGTTATGAATAATATAAATAGTGGTATAATTAAAAAACTTATAAAGTTCTTTAAAAAAAGAGCAATTGAAAATAACATTAGAAGTAGTCCGAGGTACATCGGATTTCTTGTATATTCATAGATTCCACTTTTAACTAAAGAGGATGTTTTATTTGGTCTAAGTGGGCTAATTGTTGTTTTAATTTTTTTAAATTTATACATACTCAAAATTATTATTATTGCCGCAATTATTAAAAATATCAATGCAAAAATATTTATTCCATTCAAACTAAAATTAGCATGCGTAAAGTACCTACTTATCAAACACATCATAATTGCTGATAATAATGCTTGTATTGGAGGAGGTATTAATAATTTCATTATAGATTCCTTAACTATTTAATACTTAAATTAATTTTATTAAAAAATTAAAGGTTATAAAACATTATTACTATCTTGATTTGTCATAATATCGTTTTTGAATTATTGAGTTAATTCCCTTTGCTGGTTTACCTTGAAGGTAACCTTGAATTCCATCAGAAAAATTCTGCAATATAACTTCAGTTATATCTGTAAATGCTTCTAATAAAGAATCATTAATTAATACATAGTTTGTAGTATAAGTAAAAGGCATTTCATCAATATCAATATTGGTAGAGAGAATAAATCCACTTTCTGTATACGTTAGCTGATCAAGAGAAGAATAATTTTCTTCAAAATCCTCTTGTGAAGTTATTTCAAATACACTAACATCATTATCATATTCACAATCATAATTATCAGGAATACCATCAGAAGGAAAATCATATCCAGTATCAAAATTAATAATATCTACACATTCTGGTGTGGACGGTATATAATATTCATTAAATTCATAGGTACAAATGCCATCTTGTACTGATGACCCTAATCTTATACAGTAATTTTCAAAAGTATGAAATATGCTAGCAACATACATTTCTTGGTTAAAAAAATCTGAATCAAACCATAAATTCATTTGATTCTTAAAATATTTTTTTTGCCAAGTACCTATCAAATCAGAATTAAAATTAGAATCATCATAAGTATTTACTATATTATCATCGTTACATGAAATTATAAATAAACTAAATATCAATAAAAAATACTTCATTAGCCCTCCTTAATTATTTATTCATATTCTACTTTAACTATATCATTAACTTTAATTTTTATATAAGGTAAAGAAATTAATTTTGCTTGAATAATTTCATCTTTATCATTGATGATATTAAATAAATTTAAATCTCCATCTACTATTGGTAATGGAACAAAGTAATTAGCATCATTGAGTTCTGCAGTAGTTTTAAGAATAGAATTATAATGTTTATTTTTTATAGATACAATCTCTTGTTCAGTAAATAAACCAAAATTTCTTACTGTGGACAAATAATCATTATCACAATCACTAGAACTACTATTAATAGAACAATAATCAAGAAACTTTTTTATATCATTAAATCTTTCTTTCTCCCAATTTAAACCTGAATAAAATCTGCTCAGAGAAACATCAACAATTTCATTAAATTGATCCATATTTGGTAATTCTTCAAAATCTATTAAAATATTATTTTCTTCATCTATTTCAATAATTTTTCCTTTTATAGATTTAGTTATTTTTTTATTTTTTTGTTCATCTGTATTAATATTAATAATTTCATCTGAAAGAGTTTTAGTTAGTAATTTATAATTCATTTCATCGGTTTTTGAAAAATTAACATTAAACGAAACTGAATCACTATTAATAAGTTTAAAACTCAACTTCTCATATAAAAATGATTTATTATTTTCATCATCAATAAGCTCATATATATTTAAATATAATCCAAAATTCATATTTAAGTCTTTTATTATTTGCTTTGTTTTTTCTTGTTTATCAATAAATAAAGAATCTTCTAATATTCCAGGATTAGTAATTATATCAAATGCAGAAATTTGTGGATTAAAAAATGAATTTGGTAGAGTGTCATTGAAATTTTTGAAATATTCTTTTTTTACATCGTCAACTATAATTAATTGTCTGTTTTGTGAATTTATTTTATAGAAAAAAGATTTTAAAGAATCATTCAAAACTAAAAGACTATCTTCATTTAAAAAATTAATATTAATATTTTTAGAGGATGTATTTTCAAGCATTTTTTTCGCCAAATAAAGCCTATTTTGACTACTTTCTAAATTAAATAATATCATTTCTTTTTTACTAGCTTGATCTATTTTATCACAAGATATACCCATAAAAATTAAAATCATGCTTAAAAAACTAAAAATTATTAATCTTGAATATTTCATATTAAAATATTAAAAACAAAAAAAAATCTACAAAAGAAGATTTTTAATTTAATTTCTAGGAGGTAGGATTCGAACCTGCGGCCCCCTGTTCCCAAAATTGGATGTAGTTAATTATTCACAAGTATTCTGACATTCTTGCAAAGTATTAAATACTTCAATTCCACAACAGCCAGTTATGAATTCTTCACACTGATCACTACTTTGGTTATAATAATTTAGTTATTTCCAATTGCAAATTTTTTATATTTTTTTCCATGAACAGGACCAACATCTGCCCATCTCCATTTACCAAACCCTGTTTTATTATAATCATCAAATGCTTCTTGTATTTCTTCTCGTGAATTCATAACAAATGGTCCAT
>NZPQ01000021.1 GCA_002693365.1 Fidelibacterota bacterium | reverse complement strand
ACTATCATTATCAAAATCGTTTGGACACGTATCACATCCATCTGCAATACCATCTAAGTCAGTATCTATATTATCATCAAAACCAGGACAAGCATCTACATCACCACACACACCATCATTATCACTATCATTTTCAAAATCATTTGGACATATATCTAAATTACCACATATACCATCACCATCTAAATCATTATCAAAATCAAATGGACATATATCACAACCATCTGCAATACCATCTAAGTCAGTATCTATATTATCATCAAACCCAGGACAAGCATCTACATCACCACACACACCATCGCCATCTAAATCATTATCAAAGTCATTTGGACAAGGATCACATCCATCAGGTATTTCATCTTGATCTACATCCAAATTATCATCAAAACCAGGGCAAATATCTACATCACCGCATACACCATCATTGTCGCTATCATTATCAAAATCATTTGGACATGTATCTACATCACCACAAATACCATCACCATCTATATCATTATCAAAATCGTTTGGACATGCATCTACATCGCCGCATATACCATCACCATCAATATCATTATCAAAATCATTAGGACATGCATCTACATCGCCGCATATGCCATCACCATCTAAATCATTATCAAAATCATTAGGACATACATCTACATCACCGCATATGCCATCACTATCTATATCATTATCAAAATCATTTGGACAAGTATCGCAACCATCAGGTATTTCATCTTCATCTGAATCTAAATTATCATCAAAACCAGGGCATAAATCTAAATTACCACATACACCATCACCATCTAAATCATTATCAAAATCAAACGGGCAGATATCACAACCATCTGCAATACCATCTAAATCTACATCCAAGTTATCATCAAACCCAGGACATGTATCAACGTCACCACATACACCATCACCATCTGAATCATTATCAAAGTCAAATGGACAAATATCGCAGCCATCAGCTGTTCCATCTAAATCATTATCTATATTATCATTGAAACCTGGACATACATCACTACTATCACAAATTCCATCACCATCAGAATCATCATTAAAATCCTGAGGACATAAATCTAAACAATCTACAACACCATCATTATCTGTATCTAAAAAGTCATTTTCATCTGGACAAATATCAACACTATCACATGAACCATCTCCATCAGAATCATCATTAAAATCTTCAGGACAAATATCAACATCACCACATACACCATCACCATCTATATCATTATCAAAATCAAATGGACAGATATCACAACCATCTGCTGTTCCATCTAGATCAGTATCTAAATTATCATCAAAACCAGGACATACATCAACATCACCACATACACCATCACCATCTGAATCATTTTCAAAATCATTTGGACAAGAATCCAAACAATCAGGTATATCATCCATATCTGTATCTAAAAAATCATTTTCATCTGGGCAAATATCAACACTATCACATGAACCATCTCCATCAGAATCATCATTAAAATCTTCAGGACAAATATCAACATCACCACAAACACCATCACCATCTATATCATTATCAAAATCATTTGGACAAGAATCTAAGCAATCTACAATCTCATCAAAATCAGTATCTAAAAAGTCATCTTCTCCTGGACAAATATCATCACTATCACACGAACCATCTGCATCAGAATCATTTGGATTATCAAATGGGCAAGGATCTGCATTATCACATACTCCATCACCATCAAAATCATTTTCAGGGACACATATAACAACTTCAGTGATTATAACATCAAAGTTCAATTCAACCTGAAGATTATTCTGGTCTGACGCCAGAACATTAACTTCGGTTACATCATAATCGGTGATTTCAGAATTTATGTAAAAACTTAAAATAGGATTTCCATCATCATTAGCTACGAAAACGATAAAATTTTCATTTGAAGAGGTAAGTTCAAATGAAAGGTCTTCTTCAGACATAATTAAATTATCAACATCAACTATATAATCATCTAAATTAACGAGAGAATAATCCTGGTTAAAATATAAGTCTTCATCAAAGTTAATATCATCAATTTGATTTATAATTAAAGGTGCATCATTAATAGAATTAACTTGCAAGTCAAATAAAATATTATCCGTCAATGTATTAGTTTCAAATGATTCATAATCATCATAGGCTGTTAAACTAATTTGATAAACTCCAAAATAATTATTATCTGGTGTTATAGTTAATACATCATTTACAATTGAACATGTTACAGGTGAATTATCTAGAACTGGTTCAGCAAAATAATTAATAACATCTCCATCAACATCCACTGCAGCTGAAGATAAATCAATAGTAAAAATATTATCCTCATCTATTGATACATTCGATAAAGTCAACTCAAAATCATCTGTAAACTCAGGTGCNGATCCTACATAATTAAAAGTATTAATTTCTGCACCAACAGAGGGATTAGATTCGGACCATTGACCTAAANTATTTTCGGCAGATACCTGATAGGAGTAATTCATTTCACTTTCTAATTCNCCATCAATATANGATGTAGTATTTATGTTAGATTCAAGCAATGAACCGTTTCTATACAAATTATAAATATCATCATTTACAGATAAATCAATAAACTGNAATCCTAANCCNTCAAAAAATAAATTANCTGCAGCTGTAGCTGTTAATATACTATTTGTATCTGAATTCCATACTTTAAAATATGCCAAATTNCCTTCTAAAAAACCGTTTCCTGTTCCATCATCTTTACTAACAGAAAGTGCTCCACCAGGTAATGGTAATTGTGCTTTACCAACACATTTTTCACCATCAAAAACAGCTATTATAGAACCATCAGGAANATTAATTCCTTGATATAAAACTTGTTCAACAACTAATGTCATAGGCTGGTATGGNTTGCCNCTGTAAACTAATTCAAAATTACTGTTTGCTTCAGATTCTGAAAAACTCNTTGAAGACCAACTAATNGAAGCTTCTGCATCTAAAAATTCACTTGCTCTAAATACTTCGGGCAATTCAACAGATAAANCCTCAGGAACATTTGCAGATAGTAAATTTGATTGATCAGAGGTTGTTGCTTCTGCNGTATCAGACAAACTTGATGAACCAAGCTCATTTGTAGCAACAACATAGTAACTGTAAGTTGTATTTTTTTGCAAACCCACATCATTATAATTAGTTAAGCTAGTTTGTCCAATATATTCACCATATCTATATATTTGGTAAAATATTGTAGGCGAACCTTCTGAGGAATTCCAACTTAAAAATACTTGCTGATCACCACCAATAGCAACTAAGTTTTCAGGAGATGAAGCAGGCAATTGCGATAATGTACCAGTGCATATTAAATTAGATTTTTCACCTTCCAATCCTTCACTATTAACTCCAGCTACGGCATAGCAATAATAAGTATTGTCATCTAAATTTAGATCAATGTAATTACTTTGAGTTGTATTATNTAAAAAAGATATTGATTCAATATCACTAAANTTCCCTAATGATTCTCTATAAATATTATAGGATACTGCTGCACCTCCAATCGGCTCACCATAACCAACTACAATATCCCAATCTAAACTTGACTGATTTTGACCACCATTAACATTAAAATTACCTGGAGCATCAGGAGCTAANTCAGGTAGAGTTTCAATTACCAATGTTTGAGATGGTAATGACTCTAAACCATTTAACACACTTGTAATTGNATACTGTCGAATTGATGATGTTTCTAAATTAGAATCTATAAAAAATTCTTCATCNACACTGATTAATAATAAATTCTTTTCATAAATATTNTAGTAATCAAAATCACCNCCAGAATCCCAAGCTAAATTAACAATATTATCAGGAGGAGATAANANCTGTTCAGCNGAACCATCAAAATTCAAAATATTTTGAATAGAATCTGAACCGCTTAACGTGCTACTTTCAANATATTCGGACCATTCAGATGACCCAGAACTATTNGATGATTTGATTCTATAACTGAATGATGATGAATTCAATAAACCTAAATCGTTAAAATTTTGTACTAACAAATCATCAATAATGATTTCATTGTAGTCAAAATCTCCAACTGCCCAGAATCTTTCAATTTTATAATTAATAGAATCATCATTACCCGAATTAATAGGATCTGACCAAAATAGATCATTTTGANTAACATTTGCATTAATATTTAATGTAGGAACACCTGGAATAGTTAAAGATGAAATATTTGANCTTAAACTCGANCCAACAATTGATGTAGCTTCAATATAGTAANAATAAGTTGTATTATAATTTAAATTTAAATCAATAAAGTTTTCAGAATCTAAATTNGAGGATANATNCTCTCCATCCCTAAAAATAGAAAATAANACTGCAGATGAAGGGTTGTTATCAGAATCATAAATATTATAATCACCAATTGNAGGTCTNCTCCAAGATAAGTCNATAGATGTTTGACCTGGAACTAAAGTAAAGTTATTAATTGAAGATGGAGGATATACCTGAAGATTTAATCTTGGTGTAGTTAAAGCTTCAAATACTTGGTTAATAGNATTNCCTGATATATCTGTCCAANTATCAATTGACGCATCAATATCAATAGCTAAAGATTCTTTCCAAACCCTAAAAGAAATACTATTAAATTCAGTATAACCATTACCTGAACCGTCATCTTTTGAAACTTTAATTTGATTATTAGAGTCATTTATATAACCATCAGCTGTGACTAAACCTGCTCCTACGCAAATATCACCATCAAAAACACCAATCTCATCCCCTTCTTCTAAAACAATTCCATTCCATAAAAAATTATCAACAGTAATCGTCATAGGATTTGAAGGATTACCATCCCATACAGGATTAAAATGTCCAGTACGATAAATATTATTATTTTCTTCATTAACAAATAGATTATTATCTACAGGTTCATCAATATTTAAATCAACGTTGTTCAATACTTTAACATAGTACCCTTCATCCTTAAACATGGAGCCAATAGAATTAACAGCATCTGAGCCAGTAATATAAGAAGGAACATAGATATCGCCTGTTTCACTAAAAACAGTAAACAAATCTTCCGATTCTATTAATTCAGATAAAACACTTTCAATTAAATCACCGCTTTCAGATTGAATCGGATAAGAAATAATATTCCATCCAGCATCTAAATCTATAGATAATGGTAAGCTAATAGGTTTTTCAGTTGTAAGCTCTAATACTTGATTGGAATCAACTTTTATTAAATAACCTTCACTGCTTTTCCACAATCCTATGTTGTCTATCCAATCACCACTTTGATCTTTAAAAATACCACTTCCCGTTTCATCTAACACTAACAAAATATCATCATTTATTGGAGCTAAAATATCAAATAAATCTATGTTGATTTGATTTGGAATTAAGCTTAATGAAAAAATATTCCATCCTTCTTGTAAATCAATATCTTGAAAATAGTAACACGGTTCAAAGGGGTTATTTATTTGTGCTGTTTCATCATAATTTACCGCAAATTCTTCTATACAACCACCAACCTCACTATTAGCATTACTAGTACCTAAAATATAATTAAATTCTAAATTGCTCCAAGGATACTGCTGTTGTTCTGATAATAAATAAATTTCATGTGATGATGAGTCAAAAATATAAAAGCTAGGCAAGTCATTTTCTTGACAATAATTCTGAGTTAAATCTTGTAAGTTTGGAGAATTATAAAAACCTTGTACCTGAATAGTTGTTTGAGTTTCTAAAGATGAATCAACATAATTCCACCCCACACAGACTCCATTTAAAAAAGCACCAACAACATCACATGAATAAGGATTTTCAATACAATTTCCAGCTGTAGATCCAGGGGCCCAACTTTCATTTGAACCTTGGGCGGGTAAACCATTAATTTCTATTGACTCAAAACCATAAAAAGCTTGCGATGGTGATTGGAAAAAACTCCAACCTGTTTCTTGATTTACATAACCTTGAACACTAATATCGCATGAAGAATTATCACCACCACATACTCCGCATTCATCAAAATAGCCTAATCCATCACAAACGCCAAAACAATCTTCAAAAGCATTTCCACCACATACTCCTAAACAATCAAGAACATTATTATCACAATCACAAAAATCAATTCCAATTCCATCGCCTCCACATATTCCACATTCATCTAAAACATTTCCATCACAATCACATTCACCATCTGCTATACCGTTTCCATTACATACACCACATTCGTCAAATTCTGCATCACCATTAGGTGTACCAGAACAATCAGCACATGACGAATTATTACCCCCACATTCGCCACATTCATCCAAAACATTTCCATCGCAATCACATTCACCATCTACTATACCATTTCCTCCACATACACCGCATTCATCAACTAATGTTTCACCATTTGGTATTCCTGCACAATCAGCGCATGATGAATTATCACCATTACAAACATTACACTCATCATAAGCACCTACACAATCATCATCAATATCACAAACTCCATCATCATCTATATCATCACATGAACCACCGTCATCCCCATTAGAGACAATATCTCCTAAACTGAAAGCCTCAGCTGAAACAATACTACCAATAATCATATCAGATGTAAAATCATAAGACTCTTGAATATTATAAACTGTATTTTCGCTATGATCATAAAATTGGAATGTTATGATTTCTCCAGATGGAAGATTACTATATATCAATATTAAGAATCCATAACCTCCTCCTAAAGGAGGTGGAACAGAAGAAGATAGAGCAAACCCTCTTTGTTCACCATTAACAAATGCAGCAAGAGCATCTCCATCTGATGTAATATCTATTTCATTTGAATAAATTCTAGAGGTTATAGATCCACTGTTTTGATAAATTGAAATATCATCAAAAAGTCCATCACCATCTTCATCCCATTCAATTGGGATATCTCTTGATGAAAAGGAAGATGACAATTCATTTGAAAATAGAATGTTTACAGAAAACATCACTAACAAAAAAGAAAAGAAGAATGATATGTTATTACGTGCAATCACATTTAACCGATTTTATCTCATTGAATATAACGATAAATTAATAGAAATTAATGTGATTTAGTTAACTTTTTATATTTTTTTTAAAAAAAATTATTTTTCTAAAAAATTGAGATACTTATTATCTGTAGATAAAATAAAGTAAGTAGACGGGTCTAATGTTTTTTTATAGGTTTCTAATGTTTTATAATAATTATATAACTCAGGAGATTTACCATATGCCTTTGCATAAATTTCTGTAGCTTTTGCATCTGCTTCACCTTTTATTCGCTGAGATTTCAAATATGCTCCAGAAACAATTTCTTTTTCTTTTTGGATTTGCTTACCTAAAATTTCTTGCTTTTTACCTTCACCTTGAGCTCTATATTTTTCTGCAATCATATTTTGCTCAGATACCATACGATTAAATAATTTTGTTTGAACCTGCTTGTTATATGAAACTCTTTTAATTTGTACATCAACAATTTCAATACCCATATTTAACTCTTTGAGCTTTATGGATACTTTATCAAGAATAGACTTAATGATATCTTTCCTTGCTCCTGAGGATGCAAACTCTTCATCTGAGGACTCATCAGAAGATCCCTTGACATCCGATATATATATTTCCATTTTACGATCAGATGACCTAACAATTTCTCCCATAGTTCTGTTTGCAATTTCATCCCTTACAGCACCATCAATAATATCATCTAGTCTAGATTGAGCAAGCATTTCATTTTTTGCAGATTTATAAAACTCTAATGCATTTGAAATTTTCCATCTTGCAAAAGTATCTACAAAAATATATTTATTATCTTTAGTAGGAATTTCATTTGCTATTCCATCCCACTCTAATACTCTCTTATCAAACTTAATTATTGTTTGGATTAAAGGTATTTTAAAATTTAAACCAGATTCAGTAATAGGGCCACCTACTGGTTTACCAAACTCAATTTTAATAGCTTGATCTTTTTCTGTTACAATGAAAAAAGAATTCATTAAAATAACAACTAATACGATTCCAATAATATTTAAATAATTTTTATTCAATTATTTCAATCCATTTAATTTTTGATTTAAAAAAGGAACAAGATTCTCAATATCTTTATCAACAATAATTTTATTCTTATTATTAGATAAAACATACTCCATTGTTTCTAAATAAAGTCTATCTTTGGTAATTTGGGGAGCTTTATTATACTCAAGTAGAATTGATTCAAATAATGCCACATCACCTTCAGCCTGATTTGTTCTTTCAATTGCATAACCATTTGCTTCAGTGATAATTTTTTCAGCCTGTCCCTCAACTAAAAATATTTTCTGGTTATAAGCTTGTTTGGCTTCATTAATTAGTGTTTCTTGCTCTTGCTTAGCTCTATTAACTTCATTAAAAGAGTCTGCTACTGGTTCAGGAGGAACTACACCTTGTAACTGAACCAGCTGAATAGATACACCACATTTATAGCTATCAAGTAGTTCTTGCATATATTTTCTTGCTTCAATTGCTACAGATTCTCTTTCTGCCTGCAATACTTCGATAAAAGAACGATCACCAATCATAAGCCGTACTGCTGCTTCTGAAACATCAAAAATAGTATTCTCTACATTTTTTACATTAAACAAATAATCTTTTGCATCTTTAATTTTATATTGAACAACCCACTTAACTTCAGCAATTTTTAAATCACCAGTTAACATCCAGGATTCCTGTTCATAACCTCTATTTGAATATTGAGTTTTTACACCAGGTCTTAATGTTCTAAAACCGAATTCTTGTTTATACTGATAATCAACTTTAACTTTTTCAACAGTATCAAGAAATGGAAGCTTCAAATGCAGACCAGGGCCAGTAGTGCTATTGTACTTACCAAGCCTTAAAATAACAGCATTCTCATTAGCATCTACTGTATATATAGATCCAAGCAATAAAAACACTATAAAAAATGGAAGTAAAAAGCTCTTCACACTTTTTAATGGTGAATTTTTCAGAAAATCATTTATATTTATATCGTTTGACATTAAAATTAAGTTAATTAATTATACCTAAATTTAAATCATTGGCTAACAAATTACAAAGTAGTTTAGTAATCTTTTTTTAAACCTGGGCCCAGAGTTTAAAAAAGATGTTTCTTTATTTTACATCCATTCCAATAAGCTGGTTTTGAAGATTAAGATGATTTTTATCAACTTGTTTATCATTTGAAACAATATCATTCTTAATTACAATCTTATCACTATCGACTGTTTCTTTTAACAATGTACTATATAAATTACCTTTCCATGTAAAATTAATACCAACATCATTGCAAATTCTATAGTACTTGAATGCACTTGAAAAATCCAATACATCTGTTTCATCTTCAGAAAGATTGCAATCTGATTCAGAATTTATGCCTTCACTATTGATTGATATAGATTCTTCAATAATATCAAGTTGATTTTTTTTATCGTTATTGATAATATTTTGATTTTCTACAGTTGCTATAGTATCTACTGGACTAACAACTTTATAATAAAAAAATAGTCCAAAAATTATACCAAGAGTAGAAAAAGCTATTATTCTATCTTTCATATATTATGCTCCTTTTTTAATTTGAGATTAACTAGAAATTTATACTTACTAAGATAAATTTTGTTCCTTAACTAAATTCGATTTGTTTAAAAAGTAAATCAATTATATATTAATGTGATGGTAGAATTCTTCTTATTTATGTTGTCTGCTTTTTTTAGTCTGGTTGGTATAAAATTAATAATTCTTAAAACTGGCAATGATGATACTGATATGTTTATGAAAATTATTGGTTTAATTTTATTTTTACCATCAATTTACATTGTTTTAGAAACTCTTAAAATTATTAAATAATATGAATATACATATAGAATATTGCATTAAGTGAAATTATAAACCTGAATTTGACCGTGTGTCAAAAATAATAAAAGAATTTCACCCAAAATACAATATAATAAGTAATAGATCGTATCCAAGATCAGGCGCATTTGAAATTGAAATTAATGGTAAAATTGTTTTTTCAAAATTTGAGACCAACTCATTCCCTTCAAAAGAAGATATCAAAACTTTATTAAAAATAAAATAAAATGAATATTGTTTTAATTGAACCTTTTTTTTCAGGTTCTCACAAACAGTGGGCTTTAGGATATAAAAAGTATAGTAAATACAATATTGAGATACTGTCTCTAAAAGGCATATTTTGGAAATGGAGAATGCATGGTGGAGCTTTGACACTATCCAAAATGTTTAATGAATATTTAAAAAAAAAATAAAAAGCCAGATCTAATTTTAGTAACAGATATGCTAAATCTACCTCTTTTTACATCTTTTGCAAATGTTGAGAATATACCTATTGTAACATTCTTTCATGAAAATCAAATAACATATCCGTGGTCAACTCAAGATAGAGATAAAGAAAAAAATCGGGATCATCATTATGGATTTATTAATTACACAACTGCATTGAGAAGTGACCTGGTTATGTTTAATTCATATTTTCACAAAAATATTTTTATAAATGAGTTAAAAAAATTTTTAAAAAAATTTCCTGATAATAAAAATTTAGAGAATGTCGATTTAATCGAACAGAAATCTAAAGTAACATACCTTGGCTTAGACTTGAGTAAATTTGATGAACATCAAAATGATTCGATTAATAATACACCAATCATACTTTGGAATCATAGATGGGAGTATGACAAAAATCCAGAAGATTTTTTTGATTGTTTAAAAAAGTTGAAAAAACAAAATATTAAATTCAAACTTATAATACTAGGTGAAGAATTTCAAACTGAAATGAATACTTTTACCAAAGCTCGTGATTACTTTTCAAATGAAATAATTCATATGGGATATTCTAATTCTTTTGAAGAATATGCCAGACTTCTTCATAAGTCAGATATCCTACCTGTAACAACAAAGCAAGAATTCTTCGGTATTAGTGTAATTGAAGCAATTTACTGCAATGTTTTTCCACTATTACCAAGAAGACTAACTTATCCAGAATTATTTAATGATAAAATAAATCATAAAAACTTTTATGATAATAACAATGAACTTTTTGAAAAATTAAAAAAAGCAATACTAAATGTAGAAAAAATATCGCTAAAGAGCATATCGAAAAAATATGATTGGAATATTATATCAAATAGTTATGATAAAATTTTCAAAGATTTAAAAAGGACTATTTAGCTAAAGCTCCCATTGGATCCCATGGATTTAAATCAACTGGTTTTTTATTAAAAAGTTTCAAGATATCTTTAGTTAAATACTTTTTGTCAACAACTACCTCATAATTATATTCATCAAACCAATCATCCGACATTAAAAAATAACCTTTATCTCCACTTTTATTTCCCCAGCTATTTTCAACTCTCCACTTTGATGGTTTATTATCTTTTAAATCAACTCCAGTAAATAGCATTGCATGTGTCATTTGACTATCTCCATATTCTAATCTGGTCGCTTTACTCATATTTGAATCCACTCCAAAAAAAAGTTCATAATCATAAAGTTTATTATGCATCACTCCAAGGTCTCTATGAAACATTTTTCCCACATCACAACCAAACCATACAGCTTCATTATTTTTAATTGATTTAACTGCGGCTTTTTTCATTTCATTGATTGAAACATTCAAGTATTTTATAACTTGGCCTTCTACTACATTTCCTAAAAAACGTACAGTATACAATTCATTAAATTTTTTATTCGACATGGGACAATGAATTAAGCAAACCTTATCTTTCAATTTAAATGGAACCATTTTATTATAAAAATCAATCGGTGTAATATTTTTATGGCTAATAAACTTTTTCTTTTTATCTCTTACTTGCCAATCAAAATTTTCAGGAGGTTTGCCTATAAAAGTACAAAGCAGCTTATAAATTGATGACATCATTTGAACTTTTAATTTTCTTAAATCCTTTAAATCCATTCCATCACTATGATTATTTCTTAGTATTGAAGCATATTTTCTTAATGTTCTTGTAATTAAAACATTCATTGATCTAGAAGAACTTGAATGCAATGATTCGGGCATTGCACTTTGCGGTACTATACCATATTTCTCCATTAAATTAACAAACATATCCCATTGTCCACCATCTTGAATTGGAGATTCTAATAACCACATAATGATTCTACTATCAAATTTTTCATCAAGTGTTGATAAAATATTTTCTAAAAAATAATTAGATTTTTCTAATTTATCAAAAAACATAAAGTAACTTTGAGAAAATTCAAAATTTGATAAGTTATATTTTTTTGCAAAATCAATTCTCATCAAATTAAGAGCTGCAAACCCCCAACATCTACCACTAGCTTTTTGATTTGTAACTTTAGACATTTCATTTTTAACTATATTGGAATAATTATGATCTAATTTTTTATAAGTTTCCCAATCCATAGTCACATCTTCTAATTTTGACCTAGTTAAAATATTCATACTATTCTTAGAATGTTTACTGGAATCAAATTCTTTCTTAAATGATTTTAAATGAGAAACTGAAATATTTTTTGACATGTATTTTCCTTTATTTGTGCCCCCGGGAGGACTTGAACCCCCAACACCTGGAACCGAAATCCAGTGCTCTATCCAGTTGAGCTACAGAGGCANTATTTTTTGGGTGGCTGATGGGACTCGAACCCACGACATCCTGAACCACAATCAGGTGCTCTAACCAGCTGAACTACAGCCACCATTAATTATTTACTGCGGAGGCCAATCAATAATATCAACTTCATAAGTATAATATTTTTCCTCAACACCATTTTCATCTTTCGTAACAAATGTAGTCGGATAATTAAATTTTTGAACCAAAACTACTTTTTTGTTACTACTTTTAACNATCATTTGAGTTCCTATTGGAACATCATTCATTGAATAATAAATTCTCTTTGCCATAATCTAATTAATCATATCAGATGAAACTAAACCTAATTTTGGAATAGGAGTTTTAAAATATTCTCCTCCTTCATCTTTCATTGTATAAAAACCTTCCATAAAACCAAAAGATGTTTTAAGTGGACAATAACTCTGATATTCAAAGTTTGAACCTGGATTTATAATTGGTTTTTGTCCAACAACACCCTCACCATCTACAACCNTATCTCTACCTAATGCATCTTTTATATCCCAATGCCTACTTAATAACTGAACTTTTTCACTACTATTATTATGAATATTTACCTTATAAGAAAAATAAAAAAGTGAGTCTTTTTTATTTGATAGTTCAGGNACAAACTTACTTTCAATTAAAATTTTTATATTATTACTTTTCATTCTTATTTTCCCAATTACTACAAGCTAATATCAATGAATCATCGCTATCAATTGTGATTTTCAATGATTTATAAGAACAATTATTTTTTTTATTATATGCTCTATGTTGATTATCACAAAAAGGCATGTTTTTTGATATTCCGCATGTACAAATACTATATTTTTGACCTTTATTTATTTTTAATTTAATGATATTACATTTCCTTTAAAATTAATTTTTATATTTTATAGCAGTAAAATATAAAAAGCTTTCGTCATAATCAGGAAAATCTTTTCTATTTTTTTCATAAATCAATGCATCTGCTCCAATATTAATAGTTCTACTTTCAAGCATTTTCATAAAGTTTTTATCAAAAAAAAATTGACCATANTGNAAATAATTTGTAGCNATAATATTAACTTCAATATACTCTCTANTGATATCNTTTTTTGAAAAAAATAAATCGAATTTATTGATACTAATATTTCCTGTATCATATATATCATCATTTAATTTTTCTCCATCTATTGAAAAAACAATAAAATTTTTATCTGCACAACTGAAAAAAAATATAATGAAAATAAGATACTTCATTCTAGAATAATATTCGTTATTATAATAATATCTAATACATTAACATTTCCATCGCCATTCAAATCAATTTGACATAATTCATAATCATCCAGATTATTATTTNCAATTATAATATTTACTAATGATATAATATCAAGAATATTTATGATATTATTTTGATCAAGATCNCCATGGNTACATNTTGAAAAATAATATCCATTTCTAGTATTATTTCCCTTAAATAAANTCCAATAATTATCACTGCTACCTGCAGATTTATAATCTATAGCATACACTGAATTACTNGTTCCACCTATTATTTCTAAATCTAAATCTTGATCTAAATCAAAAACTAGNGGAGATGATGAATTAGGAAATTCAAAAATTATTGGAAAATTCTGAAATGTTANTCCATCAATATTTAATAAATAAATTTTTCCAATATCAGTACTTNCAATTAAATCAGGANTAAAATCATTATCAAAATCAGAAAACATGATTGAACCAACGATACCACCATCTAAAATATATTCATAAACTATATTACCAAATAAATCAATTCCAAATACACTACCATCACTAAGACCAACAAAAATNATAATAGAATTATTATAATTCAAGANACTAGGTGAAGTTGTTATTTTATTTGAAAATATAATATCAAATAATAATGAACCATCCTGTGACAAAACATATAATGTATTATTTTCTGAAGGAGCAACAATTAACTTTTCATTTAAATNTTCTATAATGATTGGTGAAATTCTAAATCTTCCATCAGATTCAAATGGAAAACCATCTGCAATATCACCATTATCATAAACTAAATATAAATTTTTTGAATCAGTACCAAATACTATATCATCTAGATTATTACCATTAAAATCAGNAGCTGAAAAACCACTTTTATTTTTTTCAGTAGAAGAANAATTAAAACTNTCAACTATTGNACCATCATGATTTAATGCAAATATATTTTGCTGATTATTNGAATAACCAGAAATTATAATTTCTAATTCATCATCATTATCTAAATTACAAATTGTTGGAGTTCCAATAAGCTGAGTATTTGTTTCAAAAATAAACTTTAACCCATTTTTATCAATTGCATATAGATTCTTNTCTTTCGAACANAAAATAATATCATGAAAACCATCATTATCAATATCAGCCATAGCAGGTGATGCCCAAATTTGTCCATCAGTATTAATTGGGAAAATGTCTGGAAAAACAGATTCACCTGAAGAATTAATTGCATGAATCGATCCAAAATGATCTCCAAAAATTAATTCGAAATTACCATCTAAATCTAAATCAGAAACAATTGGAGATGATCTAACCTCATTCAAAGTTGAATAAGGAAAACCACTTTGATTTAAAGTAACCTCTACATTAAAATCAAAAATTTCATTATAAGATATAATTTGATTATTTTCAGTATATTGAGCATCAATTAATANCTCAAAATTAACATTACCTATAATATTATCTTCTAAATTAATAATTAATGATGATTCTTCTTGATTATTAAAATTAATATTACCAAAATCTATAATAGGATTTATTATTGATACTCCTTCATTTGNTGATGTNATTGATGCAATAATATTCTGAGCATTTATGCCATTAGATAGATTTGAAACTGAAATATCATAAAGAATTTCCTCTCCAGGATTTGCTACCCCATCTTGATCTAAATCAAAAGTTAAACCCTCAATATTTGCTAATAAAATTAAATTTACTAAGTCAAATGACATTACTTCATTCGAATCACTAATATTTGATATATTAATACCGCCTTCAGAACCATCTGTTAAAAAACAATTAGGATTTGTTCCATCATTAAATTGAGTTCGCCCCAGTGAGCTACTAAATGGAGCACCTGCAAAACTTCCATTTGAGTTAATAGTTCCATTTGGTCTATATAAATATAATTCATCAGGAGGTCCATTACCATTTCCATTCAAACTGTCATTAACTCTATAAATCAAAAGGCCATCATCGCCTCCAGGTGTATTAATTTCGTATATCCCTTCTTTAACTCTATACTCTAAAACAAAATACTCATTTGATAAAGGTGAGTTAATTCTGTAAATATTATTAAACGGATTTGATAAAGGATTAATTTCATATGTTCCTCCAATTGATATTATTGGCAAATCTGTAATCCACTCAGTATATCTATATTTCATATACGCAGACATAGACTGTGGAATATCACTGGATGCGTCCATAACATCCCAACCACCAACTGCAACAGGAGAAACGTCATCCCAATAATGATATAGATCAGGGGCACCTAACGAATGAAAAAATTCGTGACATAATGTTCCTACAGTAAAATACCCTCCCTGCTCCAGATTCAAATTATAATCATAAACTCTTAATCCATTAATATATACTTCTTCACTGTAAAGAGCCCATCTATGTGGCCAAAGTAAATCAGCCCACGCACCTGGAATACCTCTTACTAAGAAAGTAACATTATCTACATAACCGTCATTATCAGAATCTATATCTAAATCTTCTGGTACTTCATCAGCGATGAATTCAATTGCATTTTTTAATAAAATATGTTCTCTTGATCTTGATTGATTATCATTTTGATAACCAATAGGATTAGTTATTTCATTGTAAGGTTTATAATAATCCCTTGGATATTCATCTTGATATGAAATATTTGTAGAAAAATCGCATTGAGGAAAATGAAAAGTATTAACAGTTAATAGATTATATGAAACTTCTTCAAAATAATGTAACATTGAAGGTCCATCAGGATTATTAAAAGGTACATCATAATAAGCTCTTGAATTTGGGAACTCCTCTTCGCCTTCAAATCTGATAAAAACATTTAAATTATTTACTGTACCTAACGTAGGAGCATCTCTGTACTCCACATTTTCCAAATAAACCTGTTTTTTTAGTTTATATTCTGATAGGCTTATCCTTTGCCCTGAATCCAATCCCACATCTTGCGGATTAACCGAATTCACTCTGTAAAATGAAGGGATTAAATTGTTATTACTCTTTACTGCATAATAATAATAACCATCGTCATTACTTTGAATAATTGTAAAATCATTTTTATCATGTAAATAATTATAAAATTCATCACCTGAAGTTAAACAATTAATTTTTGAACCATCTGGCTGAATTAATTCAACAGGTATATTTTTCAAGTATGCACTAAATAAAAAATTTGAACAAAATAAAAATGTAAGAATTAGTTTAAAAAAAAACATTTCAATCAATTAAATGTTTTTTCATATACGAAGCTGAAAACATATGAGCTTTTAATTTACTTGATGGGTTTCCTTCAATAGTTGTACCTCTTGATGTACAAAATGAAAATCCGATTTTTTGTAATAAAGGAGATGTCATAGGTATTTTAAAAAAATTCATTAAAACTGCACCATCGCTTGTCACATCAAATCTACATTTAGTAAAACTATATCCATTTTCTACAAAGGTATATTTTCTATCTGAATCAAAACCATGATGAGAATTTTCATAAACAGTAACATTAATATTTGACTTAGTTTCTTCAACCATATCAACCAGCTCTTCACATGCTAAGGCTGGTGTCCAATCATCTAATTCACCAATTAATATGTGTATTGGAGCATCTGTAAATATCATTGAATTGGTTTTTTTGATAAAACATGGAGGATATATTGGTAAATGTGCAGCAAAATTATTTTTTGGATTTATTGCGTTTACTAAATTTTCCCATGCTGAGAATAATGCAACTCCACCACCAAGACTCCAGCCAGTTATAGAAACATTGTCTTTATCAATATTAGGGTGATTTGATAAAGTATCTAAGGCTTTGTAACTATCAAAAATCATTGAGGCCATCGTTACTTCAACTTGTGATCCTACAGTTGAAGATACATCTCTACTACTAAAACTTTTTAGTTCAAAAGTAGCTAATCCCATATTTCTATACATTTCCATGTACTCATAATTGTGTTCGTGCCAACCTAGGCTTCCTGCTACACCAATGACAAGAGGATACTTTATATTTGAATCAAAATTATCGGGAAATTTTAAAATACCATGTACCTCTTGAACTTCAAGTTCCTTATTTGCTTTAATTATATCTTTGAAAGTAAAAGGGTTAGCACTTTGAAAAATAATCTTTTGTTCTGCAAAAATTATATTAAATACTAAAATTGTTAAATAAAAAATTTTCATATATTTCCTTTAATAAAATATTTTTGTTTTGTTTATATTACTAATATATTGATTGATTATCTATCTGACAATGCAAAAAATGATTATCAAACAAAGCTCCAATTAATAAAATATCATTATAAAATGCACCAACAGTTGAAGCTGAAATATCATTACCATCATTCAAATAAATTTCATCAACTAAAGAATAATCATTTGATATTTTAAATATTTGTGAAGGAGCGAGACTCGATTTATCTTTAGCATGCTTCAAGAAATCAAATAATTTAGGATGTGCACCGATATATATATTATCATTTAAATCTACTTCTATATTATCTAGGCCACTATCAATTTCTATGGATTCAACTAAGGTTAATGAATTGTCAAGTAAGTTTCTATTATAAATATTTAATTTTTTACCAATTGTTTCAGCACAATAAAGAGTTTTTTTATCATTACTAATATTTATTCCATTTGCATATTGCAGGTTAGATTTAACCTCAATAAAATCATTTCCGTTATAGAATAAAATATTTGATTTAGTTGTTTGTAAATAATCCTCAAATATTTTAAAAATTGATTTATTTGTGCCATGGTCATTAGTTACATAAAATTGATTTTGATTAACTAGAACAATATCATTTGGACTAATAAGTAGAGGACTATTGATAGTGTTTACATGAACAAGCTCAATATTATTATAATAAAATAATTCAATGAATTCTCCCATTGAAGTATGGTTAACAACAGATAAATAGATATTATTATCANTATCCAAAAATGCTGAAATTCCATGTGGATGAAACTCCATNTTTAAATNAGATGTCATATTTACAGGANTTGGATTTTCTNAANTTAAATCATAAAAAAATATATTTCCATTAATAGAATTTTTGTCTGTGTTTGTAATAGGNTAAATAAAATTAGTTTTANNAATTTTTCTTCTAAAATCTGAAGAAATAATAGCTAGACCATTACTTAAAATNGTAATATCTTCTGCNCCTGGAATATCATTTATAATCTCGCAAGATCCATTAAAGTGTGGGTTAATATCTTTAAACTGACCTGCATCTATAACAGTTTTTGTACTAAATAATAAAGTTAGTAAGGCTAAAATTTTAAGCATTTAGAAATACTTTTATCCAAGAATCATATTTACAATAGTAACTATATCTAATACATTNACCATACCATCANTATTTACATCACCAGCCCACATTT
Source organism: Fidelibacterota bacterium (assembly GCA_002693365.1). GTDB lineage: Bacteria > Fidelibacterota > Marinisomatia > SCGC-AAA003-L08 > D37C17. Next base: position 19,654 of record NZPQ01000021.1, on the reverse strand, counting down.
GATACGGAGATGGTTGTTGTGATGAAATTGCAAAGCTGACTGCCAATACAATATCAGAAACATTAATAAAACTATCACCATTTATATCTCCTGGGATACCAATAAGTATAGAACCAGATTGACCTCTAGATGAAATTTCATTTCCAAATTGATCTGATACAATTGTNCTAACAAATTCGACAGGTATATTTTGACCCAAATTAGCTGATTCAGGAATATAATAATTTATATTTGCAACATAGTTCTCTCCTGCATCTATAGTACATCCCTCTAAACTAAACATAATAACTAGCAATGAATTGTCAATTACATTATATTCTGTATTAAAACAATCAATCATAGATTCTATTGAACTTGGATTGACAAAATTTCCACTACCACCNCCATGTAAAGGAGAATAAATTTCAAATTGTAAACCTCCGACAGGTTCATTAGAGTTNATATAAAATGGAATAGAAACCTCAGAATTTGGNATAGCTGTTGNATTACCTAAATATAATGTAGCATCAGGNTCATTNTCATACTCAANACATATTGANCAACATTCTCCTTCNGGTGGATCAACATACTCACCATTTTCACATGGAACACCCATTTCTTCTGCACAATCAATTACGATTTCATACCATTGACCATCAAAACACTCTTGAGGATTACAAGGATTCTCATTATTTACTTCACCACTCATACATTCTTGTTCATCTTCACAAGGTCCAATGGGTAAATCACAATTTTCTGGGCCACAAGTTGTAGGATATAAAAAATTGTCTTCCCAGCACGTTATCGCTTCACCACATATTAAATTTGGATCACAATCATTAACACTTTCATCAAAACAATAACCTGCACCTGGAATGTTTCCACCTACCCATTCACAGCCACTTCCAATACATTCAAATGGATTATTAATATCAGAACATAAAACATTATTCCCTCCATCATCTTCACCATTATCACAAGGGCCTATAGGCAAATCACAATTTTCTGGACCACAAGTTGTTGGATATAAAAAACCATCTAAACAGGTTAAAGCTGGGCCGCACATTAAATTAGGATCACAATCTTCATTTCCACCATCATCCCAACCACCATCATCGTTCCAATTATTTGATTCAACACAAGTTTCAAAAAAACCATTAGGGGTTGTTACAAAAGTCCAATCACAAAATTCACTTTCAGTACATTCATCTTGTGTTAATTCAGAACAACCTTCATTTTCATCATCAGTTACAAAAGCACATCCTTCTTCATTCCAATAACAATAATCAAATTCTCTGCAATCTTCTTCTTCTAATTCTTCGCAATTAACTTCATCACCATCTTCCCAGTCTTCTTCTTCACCGTCCCAATCTTCTTCATCACCTTCCCAGTCTTCTTCATTTTCTAAATAATTACACTGATCGTCATTCCAATAACAATAATCAAATTCTCTGCAATCTTCTTCTTCTAATTCTTCGCAATTAACTTCATCGTCATCTTCCCACTCTTCTTCTTCACCGTCCCAATCTCCTTCATCACCTTCCCAGTCTTCTTCATCTTGATCGAATAATTCTAAACAATTTATATCTTCATTCTGTAAACATTCTAAACAACCTTCAACAAATTCATTTATTTCGTTTACTGTTTCTTCATCACAATCAATAAAACATGATTCAAAATTTGGATCAATATTCCCAAAAATTGATACAATCCAATCACATGTTTCATCTGGATTTTCCTCTAGGTTAAGTTCATTGATACCTGAACAATCATCTAAACAACTTGGGACTTCATTATCTTCAGGTCTGTAGCAATTATCATTTTCCCAAAAACAACCTATTAAAAAACACTCTTCTTCATTATCAATAAATTGACACTCATCATCAAAATCGTTTGATAAACATACTCCATCTCTCCACAAACAATCTTGTGTAATAACACATTCATCTTCTGATAGTCCTTCGCAATCTCTGCTAAAACTAAATAATGATGTTTCGTAACTAAATAAAATTGAAGATAAAAATATAAAATTTATAAAAAGCTTTGTCGTTGAAATCATGAACATGTCCTTTAATTTAAAATTGAATCTAAAATTAATGAATTTTTGTGAAAATAAAAATTAATAAAAATTACCACTTAGAAGAAAATGTTTTCTTAAAAATAACAATGAAAAGCCAATTCATAAACCATAAAAATAAGACTTTAATATAACCTAATTTCCTATATCTTCTTGGAGATTCATATATATTTACTAAATTAAAGATTGATGTTTTACCAAATTTTCTAATCCTTCTAAATAAATCAACATCCTCTCCAGCAACATATTCTTCATTGTAACCATTAGTCAAATCAAAATATTTTTTTTTTATTATCTGACACCCNCCNCTTGAATATCCAAAACCTATAAAATTCATTATATTACTTATTAACAAAATTATTAAATGNACAAATTTATCAGTAAAATTTTCATAATTGGGGTTTACCGTTATCCTAGGTGAGACTGCAATTAAATTACTATTAATAAATTGATTCTTTAAAGTTTCAAAAAANAATTCTATATCTGGAACTTGCATATCAGCATCTAAGAAAATTAAAATATTATTTGATGCAAATTTAGCTCCATAGTTTCTAGCTTTAGATATGTTACATTTTTTCTTTTTATAAACAACAACATTATCAGCAATTTTTGTTGATAATTCTACAGTGTTATCACTACTTCCTGAATCAGATATAATTATTTCTAAATTATATTTATTTTTATAATTATCAAATTGTTTAACTACTTTATAAATATTATCTTCTTCATTTAAGGTTGGAATAATTATAGAAAACATTAAAATGTAAGTATTTTCTTAATTGAATCTTTATGCATCTTTGGAGTCTGTGTTGNAATATCAAAATTATAACTAAATCCAACATTAAATGAATTTTTATTTNTAGAAAATAATTGATTTTGATTTATTAATGTTGGATCAAAACCAGCATTTTTCCATTTAATATTTGTAATTCCAAGTTGAATTTCAAATCTATTTTTCAAATCTTTNGATANTANTAATTTTATTTTTGTTAATGATTCAGTTAAATTTGAAAATCTATCGTAATCAATATTACTATACTGATCTTCAAGCATCTGTGTTGTTAATTCNCCTCTTTTTGCATCTGAAAAAATAATCGAGAAATTAGAATTAAACTTTCTAAATGAATAATTTAAATACAACTCCTGTGCATGAGGTCCTGCCCAAAATCCTAAAGGATAACCATGACTATAATAATCATTAATTGAGTTTTGATGTCTATACAATCTATGATCAGTCCAATTAAATTCAAGAGTTATCTCATCATTAACAAAAAAAGAATTTTTTAAATTTGTTCCAAGTTGATATCCAAACCAATTTCTATTTATCTTATCAAAAGTCATACTTGGATCCCATTCGTCCATTAAAAAAGATAAGTATAAATTTCTATTTTTATCGAAATACCATTGCAAATCTAATTCCCATTGAATGTTATCTAAATCGCCTTTATACTGCTGTAGTGATAAAAATGGGGCAAAAGGTAATAAATATAATAAATCAATATTCCTTACACCGTACACAAGTGTTTCACTTGCTCCTAGTATTAAATTATCAGATATGTTCCAACTAATTCGATGTCCTACTAAAAATCTATTATACTCAGGAAATTCGGCACCAATTCCTTCATAAATAGAACTATGNGTTTCATCTTCTATTAAACTTCTTAAAGAGGCATGAAAATATTGAAATTTTATTGATTCACTTATCTCCCAATTAAAGCCAAATTGAGGATATGTCGGTGATTTAGATGATAAAATTAAAGATGATTGTCCTGGTCCCCAATGCCTTTTATATTTACCTAATTCAAATTCAACAGATTTAAATTTGTATGATAACTTTATATTTGTAACATCAAAATCAAATTGGTCACCTTCAGGATCGTTCCCAACCCATGATAATCCCTGTTCGTGAGAAAAATAATTGGGTTTATCTGTAATTCCAAAAAATCTATTATTATAAGCATCCATAGAAATATTAAAATTATCTACACTACCATAAATTGTCAATCCCCAGCCAGCAACACCAACTTGTTTACTATCTGGAACCCAAGTTCCTCCACTTGATTCATAATTTGAATAAATTATTGGTGCAAAAATAAATTCACCACATAATAAATATGAAAATAAAATATTTATATATATATATTTCTTCATTTAATTGACCTTTATAAAAAAAGCCTCAAACGAGGCTTTTTTATATTTAACTAAAATTAATTAGCTGTGTACTATAGTTGAACTAAGATTTATTTAGGAACTACATTTTTTGCAGCTGGACCTCTATCACTTTCGCCAACTTCATAGTCAACAGTTTGTCCATCTCTAAGTGTTTTAAATCCTTCCATTTGGATAACACTCATATGAACAAATAAGTCTTTAGAACCATCGCCTGGATCTATAAATCCAAAACCTTTTTTATCGTTAAACCATTTAACAGTACCTGTTTTTACTTCACTCATTAATCGTATTCCTTATTACATTAAATTACAACTGTGTAACTTAATGTATAATTTTTAAAAATCTATACTTTTTTTAATTTTCTTTATACTCACCTAATTCTCTAGCAGAGGGATCTTTAACATCTGACCAATTAGGTAACCAAAAATGTGGAATTAGGTTTTCATGTTTAGGAAAGTATTTATCAAAAATTTTTCTATAATAATAGCTTTCTTTAGAGTTTGGTGGACAATGCTTATATTTGTTAGCAGAGTTTTCAAATTCATTATTACTAATTTTTTTATCAAAAAAAGATTTTATAATTGTATGCCAAGAATTTTTCTGATTACTCACACCATCTGAAAATGCACATTTATTCCTCCATAAAATTTCATCTGGAAGTAAATTATCATTTTTAAAAGCCTCCCTAAGTAAAAATTTTTCTATCTTATCTTTACCATCAAAATCTTTAAGTTTTGGACTTATTGAAAAATAATATTGAACAAACTTTTTATCTAGGAATGGTGTTCTTGGTTCAAGACCATTTGAACTTATACTTCTATCAGATCTTAAAACATCAAATAAATAAATTTCATCTATCAATTTTTGACTTTCCTGCTGTAATGATTCTAAATCAGGAGAATTTTTAAGATAAAAATATCCACAACAAACTTCATCACTTCCATCTCCATTAAAAATAACCTTACAATCTGAATTGTTTTTTATGTACTTGGATACTAAATAATTACCAACACTGGCTCTAACAGTTGTTATATCATAAGATTCGATTTTGTAAATAACCTCATCAATTGAATTTAAAAAATCATTTTCTGATATTTCTACATGATGATGATTTGATCCAATATGCTTTGCAACTAAATCAGCATAATGCAAATCTATACTTCCTGGCATCCCAATTGAAAATGTATCTAATTTGGAATTATCGCCATATTTTGCAACTAATGCTGCAATTAAACTAGAATCTAATCCTCCTGATAGCAAACATCCTATTTTACGATCTGACATNAACCTTTTAACAACTGACTCTGTTAGTATTTTATTAATATTTTTATAAATTTCATTTAAATCAGTTATATTTTGAAATTTTAATTTATAATAATAATTAAATTCATGAATATTTTTTGAAGAAAACCATGTGCCGGGTTTAAATGGAATGATTTTATTACAATGTCCAACTAAAGACTTTGCTTCGGATGAAATATATATATCATTTTTATCATAACCTATAAAACCTGGCCTAACTCCAAACGGATCCCTTGCAGAAAATATAAGATTTTTATTTTGATCATATAAAACAAACATAAAAACACCATCTAACATTTTTACTGTTTTCTCGATACCAAATTCTTTGTATAAAAATAGTATTATCTCACAATCAGAACCACTTTTTAAATTATAATTATTTTTCTTAGCTAATTTTTCATAGTTATAAATTTCACCATTACATATCAAAAATAAATTTTCATCTTCTGGATGAACAAGAGGTTGATTACCTGAATCTGATAAGCCAACAATTGATAAACGATGAAAACCAAGTATTACACTATCGTTTATAATTTNATACNTTGAATTGTCTGGNCCTCTATATTGAATTAAATCAATCGAATCTTTAAGATTNTCTAAAGATTNTTTTTGNCCTTTATATGAAAAAATTCCGCACATTTNATTATTTTTAAAATATATTATTAAAATATAGAATAGAAACTTAAGTAGAAATATTTAATTATTTAAAATTAAATTTATAATAGATATTACATCCTGGACATTCAATAAATTATCTTCATTAACATCAGCTAACTCACTATAATCACCAGCCAAAATAAGATTAACAATACTTACAACATCAACTACATTTAAAATACCATCATTATTTATATCACCAGGTAATGAATTAGTCATTTCATCAATCAATATTTGAATTTCGGAGTATAGCTCATTTAATTCATTATTGCTTATAGATGAACCTGAATATATCCCCACAAATCTTCTTTCAAGATTTGAATCAACTAAAACAATTTTTTTTCTATGATCGCCTGATCCTTCAAGAAATTGATTCCAAACACCTAAACTAAAATCTTGTACCCAAGGTCCAGAAACATTCCAAGAACTCATTGAACCAGCTCCTATTCCAACACCAATTAATTGGACTTTATCAGTATCCCATGCTTGATTATCGTTTAAATCACACAACTGTATGAAAATTTGTCGTCAACCACCTCAACTTTCCCAACCAAAATAATTGATAGTAACTTTTCCCTCAAAATAAGAAGGTCCAACAAAAGTACCGTTTAAAGAACTATTTGGATTTACATCTTGAAGAGAATAATCATAATCTTGAGCGAAAAAAAGATTGGCTAAAACTGAGATTAATAGTAGATATTTATTTATCATNCAATTTAATTTAAAACAAAATTTAAAAGAAATGTAACAATTATTTTCTTAGATTTGATTTTGAAAAAATAACATCAGGTATATCTTGATCAAATTGAATATCTGTTATAATCCATTCAGTTCCTCTGCTATTTTTCTTTAATTCATCTTTAAATATAAATCTGGTAGGAAACCACCTCTCACCAATTTTTTTTATTCCATCCATTGAAGTTGATTTTAATAATTTTCCACTTTTTGCATAGAGTTCTTCTTTAACAGGTAAAAAATATTCTGCGTCAACCCACTCTCTTCTTTTAGGATATGATATACCCTCTGATTTAGATTCTAAAAATAATACATAACATTTTCTATCATTTATTATTTCTTCCCNTTCAAATATNGCGGTATATAATTGTTCTAATGGCTTATCTTCCATAACATCATTATANGACATATCTGAGCCCATTATTGATTGTCTTAACATATGACCTGATATTTGAATAATTCTATCTGTTTGCGGAGAATAAGTTAATAATACGTCATCTAGCTTTAACATTTTACTTCCCTCCTCTCTTGGAGGAGAAAGATACTCAGTAAAAGCTCTATCAGTACCAATAATCCAACTTTTTGAAACAATATTCCTACTTGTTCTTCTACCATGNACAATCATTTCACTTGTTATAACTCTGTTTTTTGAATTTAAATTAAAATCAATCTTNTTTATAATTTCATCAACTGATATATCACTTGAAATAACAATACTAATTAAAATAAATACAATTTTATATCTCATGCTTCTAACTCCTTAAATAATTGCGCCATTTCTCTACTATAAATTGCACGTCCTGCTAACATAGTTCCAAAAACTGTTGCTAAAATACCTGGAATAAATCCAATGTAAAATAAATCTGAAGTAACTTGAGGATAAAATACATTNGGCATAGCAAAATTTGATGAATTTAAACTGTCAATTGCTTTTGAGTAATCAAGTCCAACTTTTTGTAAATANGATGTAATTGAAATACCAATAATTGTTCCAAAAGTACTACCTATAAAACCAATCATTAATGACTCAATAATCATAGATTTAAAAACATGACCTTTTGTTTCTCCAATAGCTAAACGCATTCCAATCTCACCATATCTTCTAAGACCATTCATAATACCCATNTTCCATAAAACTAATGTTACAACTACTAAAAAAAGAGACATAATAATAAACATAATAACATTACTAAAATCAACTATTGTTGACATTTGATTTGAATCTCTAAGAGCAAGCATTACGGGCCTATAAACATCCGTAGTATCTGAAAATTGAATATTGAAATCATTTCTCATTAAAACAGTTTCATTATCATCAAAATATAAACCTTTTTCATAACCAAGTATCTCAGAAGCNGCATTTTCCATATCTAATACAAATTCTGCTCCTTTAATATCAACAATCATCATATCTTTATCTATTGGACCAAGATTTAAATTAAAAATTCCTGAAATTTCAAAATTAAAAGTTGAAAAAGATCCATTCATTGTTGAACCAATAAAAGTTACNACATCACCAGGTTTAACATCTAACCTTTCTCCTAATTTTTCACTTAAAAGAACTTGATTTTGATTGGAAAAAATTTTCCCATTTATTATTTTTTTCTCAAGATCCCAAATATTTAATTGTTTTGAATTATTTGATAAAAAATCAATTCCCAAACCAAAAACTGGACTTTGCGTTANAGTTTCACCATTATCATCNGGAACATCTAATAAACCAGCAAAAGTGATTCTAGGAGTCCAAATATAATCTTNATACTTATTATTTAATTCTTTTAAAAAATCATCAGAATCTAATAAAGCTAAATCATTTGGTAATAATTGATATTCTAAATTATAAGCATGNGTTACAACTTTNAGATGACCAGAATTGACAAGNGCTGTATTAAAAAATAATGAGTTGTATATACCGTTTAAAAATCCANTAAAAAAAATAATTATTGCAACGATTAAAGTAATAATAANTAAAGGGAAAAAACTTCTTGAAGTGTCTCTAACTAAGCCTTTATATAAAAATCTTATCATAAAGCTGTTTTTCCTCTTATTGCATCTACAGGATGCATTCTTGAAATTCTTCTAGATGGGATATAGCTAACTACTAGAAGAATAATGAAAACAATAATTGCAGTTGCAATTAATAAAATTGGTGAATAAACAGGCATAAGTGTTTTAGAAATAATTAAACCCATATCTGAATAATCTATTGGNAATGGAATACCATTTAAATTAAAATAATATAAAAGAGGTCCAAATAGAATGATTGTTAAAAATATTGCAAGGATAGCATTTAATGCTCCTTCGATTGTAAATAATAAAACAACTGTTCTTTTTTTCATNCCTAAAGCCATCAATGTTCCAATTTCTTTTTTTCTTCTAAAAATTGATAAGGTTTGTGCATTAAAAATNCCCATTGCTGCCAGAGAGAGTAAAATAATATAAATCATTATTGCATTTGGTCGGTCCTGCTCAATTATTGCCTTCATATCTCTAACTAAATATTCTACATCTCTTTTAATCCAGNTNCCTATATCTTCAATTTCTTCAGTACCTTGATCATATACAATATATGTAGATTCATCAGGCATAGATAAAATTTTTCTTGCCATTTCAATAGAAATCCATATGTGCCCCATATCAATTTTAAAATTTCCTGAATCCATTATATGAATAATTTCACCTTCAGCTGCATCATATGTTTTTGAATTATCCATCCATCTAATAGTAAAAGTATCACCTAATTCAAGCTTTGTATATGCTGCCATACCTTTACCAATTATTATTGGAATATTTACCCCATTGTAATTCAATAATTCTTTACTAGGAATATTTAAAATAGATTGATCAGCTGTTATTCCTTTCATAATAACTGGTACAATTCTACCATCAGGATAAATTGCAGCTTGATTAACTAAAACTTCTAAAGCTTTTTGATCATCTACAATTTTTTTTAAATTTATTGGAATTTGTGAATGAGCATCTTCAAAACTTATAGGATCNTAGGGNTCNTANTTAGGATGCCAATATGCACCACCAGCTATTTCTGTATCAATTGAAACATTCATAGCATGTTCCATCATNCCAGAATACATACCTGAAGAAAAAATAATCATAAAAATNGAAACTGAAGTAACAAANACATTTAACCATGTTCTNATTCCAGCACCTAAAAGATTTTTAATNGCTATATTAAACAACATGTATCAATTAATCTTTTTATCTTTAATTATTTTACCATCCTCTANANAAATAATTCTTTTTAAATAACTCATNATTTTTTCATCATGAGTTGAAAAGANAAATGAAGTTTTATATTCATTATTTAATTTTTTCATTATCTCCATTATGTGATATGAATTTTCTGAATCAAGGTTTGCAGTTGGTTCATCAGCTAAAACTATCGATGGATTATGCACAATTGCTCTTGCAATAGCTGTTCTTTGACACTGGCCGCCACTCAATTGATTTGGTTTTGATTTAATTTTATCAAGNAATCCAACTGATTCTACTGCATTAATCACCATATCTTTTCTTTTATTTTTATCTATTTTATTAAGTATCAATGGTAATTCAACATTTTCATAAACTGAATAAACTGGAAGGAGATTATAATTTTGGAAAATAAATCCCATGTGTTTTCTTCTAATTAATGCACGATCTTCATGAGATGTTTCATTAATTAAATTATTTAGAATTCTTACTTGTCCTAAAGTAGGNGANTCTAAACCACCTATTATATTAAGAAGTGTTGTTTTNCCTGAACCTGATGGTCCTACCAAACCAGAAAATTCACCTTCACACACTGATAAATTTATATCATTTAATGCAGTAAAAAAGTCTCCACCTATAGGAAATTTTTTAACTAATGACTTNATTTCTATTATTTTTTCTTTNTTCATAAAACCTTTCTAATGATTATAAATTAGCATGAGCTTAAAACTATCTTGAACTGGTGATGGATTTATTGATAAAAGGCAATTAATACTTAAATAATCAAAGTTTGTTGCCCATCTAATTAAATTATAAGAATCCTTAGTTTCCCAATCTTTAATCGAAATTAACATTATATCATTTAGCATTCCTATTGGAGTACTAGCAATTAAAGATGATGTAGTTTGATTTAAAATCCAAGGATTCTCATCTGTTCCTTCTGTACTTTGCTCAGAAATTATTGAAAAATACATAGATTCTGATGATAATAATAAACCATTAAATATATCAAAAGTATAATCCCCNCCTAATGTTAAAACATCAAAACGATTCAAATTTATATTTTTTGTAGAAGACATTATACTTGNACCNTCAAACCATAAACCTATNANTCCATCATACCTNTAATCTAATCCAATTCTATGGTTAGATCCTGGAAAAGGTAATGAAGGTTGATTTTCTATTATACGTGGNACCTTGAATACTTCATGTTGATTATTATTTTCATCATTAAAATACGTTATGCCAAANTTTCCAATTTTATTTAAAAGCTCAAGNCTTCCACCACAAGAAATTTGATCATCATCTATACACCACAACGATAAAAGTGAATTATTCAATAAATAGAATTGTAATCGAGCCGCTTCAACACCACTTGTTTGACCTGTAGTTGATGCAAAATCAATCGTATCAAACCAATTTAACGGNCTTAGAAGTGATGCTGAACCAAAAGATATTTTTTGTAAACCAATTCTAAAATCATATGTTGGCTGTGTGTACCTAAGCCATAGTCTGTAATTTTCATTTTTATTTGCACTACTTAAAGAATGATTTTCTGATAAAAGCTTTCTACTCCATTCAAAATCTAAATTATTATTTCCTTTTAATGATAATTCAGAAATATATCCGAAATACCAAAAGTTATCTGATTTATCTATATAATTTGTATCAANCCANAATTGTCCTTTANAAGAAAAACCACAAGACATTGATAAAAAAATAAAAACTATTAAAAATTTATAGTTAGAAATTATAAACTTACTTTTATTCACTTTCCTTACTCACTATATTAAATGAAAATAAACTGGAAGAATTCCATTTAATTGCAAAAACTCAATCAATTTTATAAGTCCAAATAAAAATAAAAAACCAAAAGATTCCTTTAAAACTCTTTCTACTTTAAAAATATGAATATTCATTTTTTCATTTTTATTGAGCGGCCTATATAAATTAAANTTAGGTAAAATTTTAGGAGTTTTATTAAAATAAATCATATAATCTTTATCGTGATTACTAATTAAATTACTTTCTTCATTATTCATAGTTTTTCTATAAATNAAAATCCATATAATTAAGAAAATTATGAAGATAATTATCGATTTAATAAAAAGACAAAAACCAATCAATAATATAAAACTAAAAAAATACAAAGGATTTCTCATTAANGAATAAGGACCTTTTGTAATCAAGGTTTTTGTTTTATATCCTTCAATAAATAATGAAGACCAAATTCTTCCAATAATACCTACTAATCCTAGAGAGTAACCNAAAAATTCTAACCATGTATATGCTGGACTCCAATTATTAACCTTATTATCAGATAATAGAAGTAAAAAAACAACAATAATTAAAAATATTCTTGAAATTAATAATCTATATTTAGCTTCAATATTTTTNGACATTATTTATTTTACTCCACATACATTTTTTATAGTTTTATATGAAATTTTTAAACCGAGCATAAAGTTTTCTATAGAAATTCGTTCATCAATTCCATGCATAGTTTGAATATCTGTTTCACTAATTAANATTGGTACAATTCCATAACAATCCACTCCTCTCTCTTGAAAAAACTGAGANTCTGTTCCACCAATGGTCATAAAAGGNGTAACAACAGCATTAGGTTGTTGATTTTTTATTTCACTAGAAATTGTATTAAAAAAATCACTGTTCCAATCAGATATAAAATTATTTTGTGGAACTCTTTTTGGTATAAATTTAACTCTTTTATCATCAACAATATTATGNAANTCATTTAAAAAATATTCATGATTAGTCTCAGGTAATAATCTTATATCTAAAGAAGCACTTGCTTTTTCTGGGATAATATTTGTTTTGTATCCAGATTGAATTTTTGTAAGAGAAATTGTATTTCTAATCATTGCATTAACGGTAGTTGATTTTTCAGAAAGAACATCAGAAAAAAAATAATTAATTAAAGGGTTATTAATATTTTTCATTACCAACCCTTCTATTCCTTTCATATTATCACCTANTCTAAAAAACATTTCATNAACCACAGCATTTATTTCAATAGGAGTTTCCCAATTAACAACTTTTGATAATGCAGTNGCTAATACTTCATTAGGATAACCATCGTAAGGTCTTGATCCATGACCGGATAATCCCTTGACTTCAACATCTACCCAAAATGATTTTTTTTGCGCAACAGCTATAGCAAAGACATTTAATCCTGGGAAAGAATCTAAAGATCCAAAACCTCCCTCATCCCATACCCATTGTGGATCTAATAAATCCCAATGATTTTTAATCATCCACTGAACACCATATTCGCCTAAGATTTCTTCATCCGCAACAGCAAGAAATTTTACTGTTCTTTCAGGGACCCAACCTTCTCTAGTAAGTAGAATTAGACTTATTAATTGCATCATACCTAAAGACTTCATATCTAATGCACCTCTACCATAAATAATACCATCATGAATTTCACCACTAAATGGATCATATTGCCATGCATTTATATCAGCCGGCACAACATCTACATGATTTAGTAATAATAAAGGTTTAAGATCTGATTTTCTTCCTTTTATTTCAGCTAATAAATGCATTCTTCTAGGATCTTCATCAACAGTAAAAGTTCTATATGATATATTATTTTTCTCACAAATTTCAGCAAGCCATTTAATTGCTTTTGTTACATCACCNGGAGGATTACTTGTATCAATCTGAATATATTTTTGTAATAAATCAATTGATTCAATTTGAATCTGNTCCCAATTGGGAGTTGCANTGATTACNGATAAAAAAAATAATAACTGATAAATAAAAATTGATTTTACACTTAATTTTAACACATAATAATTTATTAAAAAAATGACTCATTTTGAGCCTTTAATTTTAATTTTNATATNGTAAATTTNNCGATGGAAATAATTANATTAATAATTGCNGCNTTTATNACATCNTCNATNTCNGCAGTNTTAGGTATGGGAGGAGGNATAATACTANTAGNNATTATGGCTNTTATTATACCTAATGGNTATATGGTGATTGCACTTCATGGNATAATACAATTAATAAGCAATTCAACAAGAACATATGTTTTTAANGATNATTTAAAAAATAANTTAATAAAAGAATTCTTAATTGGGTCTNTCCTTGGTGCTNCTATATCAGCATTAATTATATTATTTTTAATAAAATTTTATAATGTTGAATCTGCAAGTGAAATCAAAGTTGATTTTTTAAAACCAATGATTGGATTTTTTATCATTTGGTATCTTTTTTTAAAAGGACCNAAAAAAAAGAAAGAAGCAAAATCATTTATTAAAGTTGGTAGTATCAGTGGTCTTGCATCTATTTTCATTGGAGCAACTGGTCCACTTATTGCTCCTTTTTTTCTTGATAGTAATTTAAATAAAGAAAATATTATTGCTAATAAAGCTGCTTGTCAGATGATTACTCATTTGACAAAAATACCNTTATTTTTATTTTTCTTTAATGTGAATTATTTTAACGAATANAAACTACTTGTNCCNTTAATTATCGCTGTATTTATCGGNACAAATTTTGGNAAAAAAATACTTAGTTTCATACCCGAAAAAATATTTATAAAAATATTTAAATCTGNACTTTTCTTAATTGCTTTAAAATTAATCTTAAGTTTTTAGTTTANTATTATTTTTAAAAATTATTGGTAATAATGAAGATACTAATATATATAAAGAAATAAAAATTGTAAAGATTTTACTNAGACCAAACCAAGTCAAATCTTGATAAAATAATATATANAGAAAAGTAGAAATTTTGATTATTGCATATAATTTGAATGATGTTTTTGCATCNAGAAGCANTGAATAAAGGAATATATANAAAAAAACATATCCAGCATAGTAATAATTCAATATAAATGATTGATTGTCAAATAAAAAAAATAAATGAAACATCATTGCAGATGCAACAAAATATTCTATCCAAGAGAATATAACTAAATTTCTTGAAATATATGGAGCATATTTTTTTTGTTTAAATGGATTATCAATTTTTTGTATNGGAAATTTNAAATTAACNTCATCAGGTCTCCANCCAGTAGGCATAAACCAAATTTTAAACTTNTCAATGTAATTTTTTGTTCTCCATGCATCTTTAATTAATTGCCACAAATGTTTAAAATTAATCAATANAGGATTCCAAGTTAATGATGGTGTCAATGTTCCATAAACTGGTTTTACATTTGGTAATTCCTTCTGGAAAGTTCCAAATATTTTATCCCAAACGATAAAAATTTGACTATAATTTTTATCTATATATTCAGGATTAATTGCATGGTGTACTCTGTGATGTGAAGGAGTAACAATTATATGCTCTAAAATACCCATATCCTTAATTAACCTAGTATGNTACCAAAATTGCATAAATAAATGAATTGGTCCTAAAACTGCAAAAANATANGGNGGAATTCCNAGAATTGCTGCNGGNATCATTAATATTGCNGCATAATTAAATGTTTGTGAAATTGATTGNCTTAAAGCACATGATAAATTNAANTCTTCACTNGAATGATGAATAACATGTCTNTTCCAAAAAATATTAACTCTATGATTTAATCTATGAAGCCAATANCCAGTAAAATCCTGAACAATNAATGCACATAAAACAATAATCCAAAATTGTTCAACTTTATAAATCATAATATTATCTACAAGCCAAGGATAACTAATAAGNACAATNCTAAATTTCAAAACATCTTTAGTTAAATTTGTAATACCAGAACTTAAGCTTGAAATCATATCTGCANTTCTATTAATTATAATACCTTTATATCTAGCGTATAANTCTTCAATTATAATTAATATCATGAATAAAGGAATCGCAACAAATAANGATGTTAAATAAAAATTCATTANATATCATNTCCAATTATAATATTAACCAATTCAANAATATCTAANATATTTACNGNANCATCTTGATTNNCATCAGAAGCNANAAANTCTTCATTTGAAGGNNTATAAANATCNATAGANATATTAATTANTAGTATAATATCNATAACATCAATNGANCCATCAAAATTATTATCNCCAATACTAAATTGTTCACTNAAGTAGTANGATTTTTCATTNAAAGTAATATTAACTATATTTGAAGAAGATTTAANTTGGTAATAGTAATAATCATTNGGANNTAAAACTTGATCTANATTCCATTCTTCCCATTCAATTACTCCNACNTTNTCAAAATAAGCTGTTGATTCTAACGAGTCATTAGGAAATGAAACCATTCTAAGATCAATATATTTAGAATTTTCAGGAACAATTATATTTTTATAGTGTTCGCTCCAATCTGTAGTTCCATCAATATCTGAAGTATATTGAGTTTCAATAATTCCACTGCATCTTGATTCATAAAATCTAACTCCAATTCTTGTATTATTTGAATTTTCTGTTTTGATATACCCTCTTACAGATATTTCTTCTGGTTGATTAACAAGTGGATAACAATAATAATTATCAACTAGTGCATTATCAGTATTAAGAGGAGTTCGAACCATTTTAACTGATGAATTTCCGTTCCAAAAAATAGAACTATCTATTTCAGAAGTTCTCATATTCCAATAATACGTGCTTTTATTTACACAAGAGTCAACAGGAGGATTAAAATCAAAATCTCCCATCCAAATGATTTCTCTTCCAAGTCTATAATCTATATCTTCTGATGAAACAATTTCTTCAATATGAAAATTTTTATCTAATCTAATTGGCTTAGAGATAAATCCACCATTTTCATCTTGTTCTAAAATTAAAGTAGTATCTTTTGAAAAAGAATAAAAAGGTTCATCGTAAACTAAATTAGCGATATTACTATCTCTATCAACTTTTAAAAAAGTACCTAATTTTCTTGATTTCATTGATAAAAAATCAAGTATATAATTACCTAAATTTCCTGTTGCAATTTGAGGTAAATAGTAATTTAAATAAATTGGTATTGCTTTATAATCAATAAATCCATTTTCATTGAAATCAGCATTTAAAATTAATGAAGACCATGTTTCAGGAAAATTTTGATCAAAAATAAAATTACCTAAAGAATGTGCAATTAATTTATTATTATAAAATTCTAAACCCTGGATAACATGGGGGTGATGTTGAACAACAATATCAGCACCAGCATCAACAGCATAATGTGCCATTTCAATCGTCCTGTCATTTAGTGTATTTAAAAAGGGGTTATATTCATAATTTAAACTCGATCTATTTTCAGGTTCAAAACTATATTCATAACCAGTATGCATTTGATATACAATTATTGCACTATCTTGATCTGAAGCAAGTAAATTCATTTGATTATCGATAGAAATTTCTGACATTTCACAAAATCCAGGACTATTTTCTCCTGCAGTTGATAGCGGCTCACATAAATCACCCTCATCTTCACCATTAACACTGCTAGAACTTAAAAAATATATTTTCAATCCATTATCAAGAGTCATTAACGATGGCGCACAAGCAGACAAACTATCTAATCCAGAACCTCCATATGCAATACCAGCATTATTTAAATATAAATTAGTACTAATAATACCAGTTGATAAGTAATCTAGTACATGATTATTACCTAGATTTAAAAAACTAAAATTTACATCAACTAATTCAGGGATAATTTCTGGGCAGGAATGAAAAACTATTTTACAACTATCATATCCAAGATGAGGTGTTGAAGTATCTAAAGTTACAACTGATTCTAAATTACCAACATTGACAAAATTTGAATTTTGAAAATATGACTTAACACCCTCAAATAAAATATTTGTTCCACATGTTGGTATTATTCCAGGAGAACCAAAATTATCACAAAAACCATCAGGCATTAAACATAAATTATCTTCTAAATCTTGATTATTACTACTGTAGCTATTTGCATTAGTACAATAATATCGTCTACCCAACATAATATCACCTACAAAATTCATAGAAGTTTGGGCCTTAATATCTATGAATAATATTAAAAGTAAAAAAATAAATTTAATCACAATTTTCGTGCACTTCGGTTTTTAATGGTTTAAAATGTATATGCTCATTAGGTATTAAAAAACTTGATAATATTTCAACTAACATAATATAACAACCTATAGCAACACCAATCCAATTTTGAACGATAAAATCTGAATATACATGTCCAACATGTAAAATTCCATGGAATCTTAAACTCCATCTTAAAATTTCTATTAAATATTTTTTAATTATCTGCTCCTAAAATTATATTTGTAATCTCTATAATATCTAAAACATTTAGCGTATCATCATAATTAATATCCGATAAGGTAAGTTCTTGAAAATCTAACTGAGTATTATTAATAATGAATGAAATTAATAGTATAATATCTTGAATATTTATCATTAAGTCATAATTAATATCACCAAATTCGTAACATTCTGAAGTATATTGACCCCAAAAATCTGTTGCTTCAATACAGTAAGGGTAAGGAGGACATAGCTTATTCCAAGATAAGTCAAACTCAAGATAATCATTATGATTTGAATCAAGTTCACAAACAGTATCAGGAATAAATCCAGATAAATAATTTCCCTCTAATCTTAAAGTTCTAAGACTTGTTAACTCATTAATTTCTTCTGGTATAGAACCAGATAATTGACAATATATATATGCTCCGCACATGATGCTAGTTAATCTTCCATTTTCCCATTCTTGAATACCTAATTCAAGTGGATCTACAATTCCATTACCATTTGGTACCCAATTATAGTATTCTCCATCAACTGTAACCCACATCCAAGAATCAACAGAATCCATTGAAGGATTAGGAGATCCACAATAACTATCCCAATCTTCACAGCCTAAATCAATTTGGCTAGCATAACTATTATTAATTAGCTTTTGTATAAAGCTATAATCTCCTTCATGAAAACAAAAATCATTTATTTCAATAAATCCTTCATCACATTCATTTAAAGAACAATTTTGTTCACACTCTTCCATTGAATTAAATAAATAGCTAGAATAATCAACATTATCTATAATCGAATCACAACCAGATATATAATTACAACTACCATTATACAGACCAATACCAAGTAGCATTTCGCAAGCTCCAAATTGAATATCATTTAAATCATAACAATCTTCATTGTTATCTTCACAATCAGGATAACCTTGCCAAGAAGGCATGCTTGAGCCTTCAATTTCAAAACCATTTTGATCAACACACCAACAATATCCAGTTGAACTCCAGCATTGGGTAGATTCCCAATTACAATCATTAGTACACTGAGGTATATAACACCCAGTCATTCCATTACATTCACTTATTGCAATATCCCTTTCGATACAGCAATCNTTTGATAATGTNAAACCAAAAAAAATAAATAATATATATATATTGAACTTATTCATTCACTTTATAATAATCAATTTTATATCACTCTTCATCAATTAGGTGTGGTTTATCATGACAATTTTCACTAAACCCACAATTTTCACATGAATAATGACAATTAATAATAATTACTTCACAGTTACATACAATACAATTTTTCTTTT
>NZPQ01000020.1 GCA_002693365.1 Fidelibacterota bacterium | reverse complement strand
TTCCGGCTCATTTACATACTTATCACCTAGATTCTCTTTATCATGCAGGCTTAGCCTCATCGCATATTTTTCAATATTGAAAAGTTTGAAATATTCTAGATACATGTTACAAACATTCATAAACTCTTCTTTAAACTGCTTTTCTGTACAGTAAATATGAGCATCATTCATCTGCATGCTTCTAACTCTCATCAGACCAAATAATTGCCCAGATTTTTCATATCTATAGCAAGTTCCATATTCTGCTAATCTTATAGGCAATTCTTTGTAAGTTCTAGGCATACTAGCATAAATTTTGTGATGATGAGGACAATTCATTGGTTTCAAATAATATTCATTACCATCAATATCCATTGCAGGAAACATACTCTCTTTATAATGAGATAAATGACCTGATTTTTCATAGAGAGAACCTTTTGTTATGTGTGGTGTTTTAACCCTGTCATAACCAGCTTTTGTTTCAGTTTCTTTTGCTAAATTTTCTAATTCTTCTATTAACACTGAACCGTTTGGTAACCACAAAGGAAGCCCAACACCAACTTCTTCATCAAAAGTAAAAAGCTTCATCTCTTTACCAATCCTACGATGATCTCTTTTTTCTGCTTCTTTCAGCATATTAAGATACTTCCTAAGCTCTTTATCAGTTCTCCATGCAGTGCCGTAAATTCTTGTAAGCATTTCATTCTTTTCATTTCCACGCCAGTAAGCTCCTGCAACTTTCATTAACTTAAATGATTTTCCAATATGCTTTGTTGTAGGTAAATGAGGACCTCGACATAAATCAAGCCAATCACCTTGACGATAGATAGTAATCTCTTCATTTTCTGGTAAATCTTCTATTATTTCTGCTTTATAAAACTCACCTTCATCTTTAAAATATTTTATTGCTTGCTTTCTATCCCATACTTCACGCTTAAACTCTAACCCTTTATCAATAATCTCATGCATTTTATTTTCAATTTTTTCAAGATCATCAGTTGTAAAGGGCTTATCTCTAGAAAAATCATAATAAAATCCATGCTCAATTGCTGGGCCTATAGTTACCTGTGTGCCAGGAAATAATTCTTGTACTGCTTCTGCCATAACATGAGCACAATCATGTCTTATTAACTCAAGAGCATAATCAGCATCTTTCTTAAGAATTTTTAAGGAGCAATCATTTTGGATAGGATATGATAAATCTTTGAATTCATTATCAATTTCTACAGCAATTGAATGGTTTGCTAAAGATTCAGATATACCATAAGCAATATCATAACCAGTTATGCCAATAGGCTTGTTTAAAACTGTTCCATCAGGTAAGGTTATATTTATAAATTTATTTTCCATTATTTTTTTCTCCAAATTGTACCATCTGGAGTATCTTCAATTTCAATTCCCATACCTGATAATTTATTCCTAATTTCATCTGCTTCACTAAAGTTTTTTAATTTTCTTGCTTCATTTCTTTGCTCAATAAGCTTATTTACTATATTAGCATCATCANTTTNNGANTGACCNATNCCAAGCCAAGAATCAGGTGATTCTTGAAGAATACCAAGTATTTTTCCTGATGATATGACTTGTTGTTTCAATTTTGTAATATCACTATCATTCGTTGATTTAGATAGCTTACTAACCATATCATTTAGATGTGCCATTGCCTCAGGAGTATTCAAATCATCACATAAAGAATTTAATATACTTTCTGGTAGAGAGGTATTTTCTGTATCAATTTCAAAACTTTCAACTCTTTTTAACACTCTATAAATTCTATTTAAGGTACTGTGAGCTTGATCAATTGATTTATCTGTCCAATTTAATGATTGNCTGTANTGACCAGATAAAAGAGCATATCTTAAAACTTCNCCAGGATACTTTTCTGTATAATCTCTTATATAAAAAATATTTCCTAAAGATTTAGACATTTTTTTTCCACCAATATTTAACATTGCATTATGTATCCAATATTTNACAAAGACTTGAGGATTGTTTTGNTCTCCATGTGCNCCACAACTTTGAGCAATNTCATTTTCATGATGAGGNAAAATCAAATCCATNCCTCCTCCNTGAATATCAAATGGAAGACCAAGATTTTTNTCAGACATTGCAGANCACTCTAAATGCCANCCAGGCCTACCATAACCCCAAGGTGAATCCCAACCTGGGTCATCTCCATGACTTGGTTTCCAAAGAACAAAGTCTCCTGGATCTTTTTTGTAGGATGCAACCTCAACTCTACTTCCCGCAATTTGATCTTCTATATCTCGTCCAGATAATTTACCATAAGCATTATAAGAATTAACATCAAATAAAACATGACCTTCAGATTCATAAGCGCAATTATTCTTTATCATATCATTTACTAAATTTATCATTTCTTCAATATGATCCGTAGCTCTAGGCTGAATATCAGGAGGCAATACTCCAAGAGAAATCATATCTTCATTATATATTCTTTCAAACTTTTTTGTAATTTCAGATATTGGTTTTTTTGTTTCTTTTGATGCTTTAATAATTTTATCATCAATATCAGTAATATTTGATACATATGTTACTTTAGGATATAAATATCTCAACAACCGTACGAGCAAATCACTTACTACAGCTGGTCTAGCATTACCTATGTGTGCATAATTATAAACAGTCGGGCCACATGTATACATTTTAACATGATTATTATCTACAGGTATAAAATCTTCTTTTTGTCTACTTAAAGTATTATGTAATCTTAATGTTTTCAAAATTAATTCCAGTATAACTTATCTATATATTTATCTAAAATTATTCTATAACTTAATGAAAATTGCCATATCTTTGCATCTTGTTCTACAACAGCATCATTTGTAGTCAAATTATCCATGTAAGCTCTTAAAATATTTACACCAATTGCACCTTTTGATTTTTTTAATCCAATTAAAAAGCTAATACCCGGAATATGTGTATTAGATTTTGAATTTGGTGCAACTACATTATCCCACTTTGCTTTTGATGTATGTCTAAAAGAATAATTAAAACCAATTGATGATATCATAAAAAAATTAGTTTTAATTTTTGTTGGGCCACTTAAAGCAACAAAAGATAAATCATACACCTTCGATGGATAAAAACCATAATCACTCTCTTCAATAGGGTATGTTAAATTAAAAGTTGTCCCCCAGAAAACTGGCCTCTTAACTCTTTTTTTAAAAAATTGAAATTCAAAAATCAATTTATGAGCACCCTCACTTATAGCAAAATGCCTATGATTTAAGTATACTCCATTAACATTTAAAAAAGGAGAACTTGTTAGCTCATTATTTGAAGGCACAACAAGCCCTCCACCAATAAAAAATCTTGAACCTGGTCCTTTTCCAGCATTTTGCAGTAAATATCTAAAATTAATTGTTGTATCNCCAAGATAACCACCNTTAGCATTNTCATANTCAGTTGAAGCACATTCTGACCTATGNTGNGAACTAACTTCNTNAGGATGCCAATCCATACACCTATCNATAAACAATTGTTTTAATGTTNCATTCCAATAATCATTCAAACCTATTGTAATACCTAGATTAAGTAAGTTTGTTGTAAAATTNCCATAATGATCAAATGGTTCATCTCCAACTGGTGAATGNTCCCANTCAATATGATTANATGCNTAATCAGCAGTAATCATAATTTCTCCTGCTCCAAGACCTATCCCTTTATCAGCGCTACCAACTGGTAGNGANGGATTNCCTCACATNGCTCATTGNGGNTAAAANAATGANANAAAAAGTATAANAATTATTTTTTTCANTTAGGCTTAACNTTNTTACTTTTTGTTTTATTTAAATTNTTNGACTTTGNATTNAATAATCTNTTNGATACTCTATAATTAGATGTAGAATTTATATCTTTATTCCTTTGAGANACAGACCATATTTTNACTTGTTTAATNTTATGTCCANNNANATTTTNATCNAAATAAGTATTATTATATCTTTTTAACCANGCTTCGAATCTATTTANTANATTTTNTCTTCCTTTTTTAGTAACTCTACTAAAAAANTTNCTCCANAATTGATTNTGATCATGCCAAAGAATTTCATATTCNACNCTATCAAGTACTGGTTTTTTACCAGTGAATGGATCAACTATTTCTCCATTTGATAATGTTGCCTCTACAATTATAACTTTATCTGTTGATAAAACAGTNGGAGAAAACATATTCCACCTTTGAATCATTCTAGGATAAATAGATACTTTTTTAAATGATTGATTATGTCTAAAATAATTTTTTCCAAAACCATAATCTTCCATTAAATCATTAACACCATCATTAGCAGCAAGACTATAATTTATACTTGATAATAAGAGAATTGATAATACTAAAACATTAACAATCTTCTTTAAGTAACTATACGTTTTCTCATATTTAAAAATATTAGGCTCATTATTATCAATACTTCCAATTGGCTTAATATTTAAATCACAAGCAGGTAGTCCAAAAAACTTACTTATATCCGTTCTATTTGATGCAACTAAATCATAAATTTTTTGAAAGAATAATGATAGTACTGGCACAAAAAATATCCATCCAATCAAAAAGCCAAAAGGCAACAGAACTAATACTTTACCAAAAACTTCATGCTTAATCCATATTTTCTCTGTTTCAGGATTGTAAAGTAATGCAGAAAAATTTAAAGTTTCCTTAACGTTTAATGGTTTTTCACCTTCGTAGGTTTTATCTGCAAAAATTATTCTATGAAAAACATCAAGTCTTTTAATTATTCTTACACTATAATGACAAAATCCACAATCTGAATCATAAAATAAAATATATTTATTATTTTTATATCTATTTAAAAAATATGATTTAATTTTTTCTATAAAATAAGTATCAATCAACAAAATAAAAGTACACATTAAAACATATGAAAATAATCCAACCTTAATAGCTAATCTTATACTAATATGAAAAATTGAATAAACAATTATAAAAATAAACCTGAAAATGTATGAATAAAATGGAAAGAACAAAATTATTGGTGCTATATATTCAATGCCTAATGTAGAATAAGTAAAAAACTTAGAAACTGGATAAGATATATAATCTCTTAGAAAGTAGCCAACAGGAGTTAAAAAAGTATCTAATTGAAACATTTTATAAACTGCAGAACCATTCATCCAGTCATATCCTGTTTTA
This sequence comes from Fidelibacterota bacterium, assembly GCA_002693365.1. Classification (GTDB taxonomy): domain Bacteria; phylum Fidelibacterota; class Marinisomatia; order SCGC-AAA003-L08; family D37C17. The sequence continues at coordinate 8,636 of NZPQ01000020.1, read as the reverse complement.
TCTAAACCTGTAAAAAAATAAATTGTAGCTAATTGAAATATCATACAAAAGTATGCATAAGAATAAATNNTTACTGGTTTATTAAAACCAAATTTTCTATTATTTAAATCATCNATAGAAATTTCTTTTTTTAATNTTAAAGTTTTNAATATAGAATCAATACTAAAGCTTATTCCAAGAGGTAGAAACATNGTCCATATNAACATACAATTCATAAAAAAATCTGCTGCATTTTCTANCATAATNGCTCTGTTATGTATGCTAATTATTATTACAGCACACATTATCTGTGATANCTTAGTTTTATANCCAAATATTAACATTAGTGAGAAAATTATACCAANNGAAAAGAATAAGTGNACTTCCCATGATGATGTAAATGTATTTAATAAAGTAAAATTTTTATAAGAGCTTGATGTTAATGTGGATTGGATTATTGATNCTTGAGTATAAAAGATATCTATAAAATCCCANCTTCTGATAATATCAGATAAACANAAAATTCCAAAAACTATTCTAAACAAGCCTAAAGCTCTTGTATCTACGGCAAACCAAGGCTTAAAAGTATTTATNNTAATATTTAATACNTTATTCATATTTAATNNAATTTAGAATAACAATCATTATAACATTCTTCACACTGAANTGCATTAATACAATTATCACATTTAATATCNCAAGGATCTGNATCAATNGAAGTATACTTANTTATTATTAAATAAGAACAAACAAGAACTATAATAAAAGAAATTTTCTTCTTCATTTTCTTAAGCCAAGCTCTTTCAATCTTTCATCAAGATAGCTTTTTGCAGTATATTTTTCAGAAAGTATTACTTCGTCTCTTGGATGTAAGAAGAAAGGCATTGAATATCTTGATTTATTATTATCTTCTCCTTTTGGGTTAACTACTCGATGTGATGTAGATGGATAGTAACCATTTGAGCATTCTTGTAACATATCACCTATATTAACAATTAATGAACCATAGTCAGATTCAACATCAATCCAGTTACTATTTGAATCTTGAACTTGTAAACCTGGNTCAGAGCCAGATAAAAGAATAGTAATTAAATTAATATCTTCATGAGCTGCAGCTCTTAAAGCATTTTTATCATCTTTATCTTTTATTGGTGGATAATGAATTATTCTTAAAAGATTAGCTTCACTTTTATCAATCATTTCATAAAGAGGAATTGAAAAGTTATTTTTTATATTTTGTGGTGTTAAATCATTAATCCAAGATAATAAAATAGTCGCAATTTTTTTCAATTCATTTCTAATCATGAGTGTATCTTTTGATAAACCCGGTGGTATTCTACCCCAAGGTAAATAAATATGATAAAATTCTTTAATATCTTTTAGTGAAGAACCTTTGGCATTTTCAGATTTTATAGGAAAATATCCATCTTGTTTTTCTAAATCAAATAAATAATTAAATTTATCATCTGATTTGAAAAAATCATCCCAAATATCATAAACTTTATCAATTAAATTAAAATCAATTGAATGATTTTCAACCACTGCAAANCCGGTATTTATTAAAGAATTTACAAATTCTTCTGGAGCTTTTTTTGATTGAAAATCTACAGTTTTTATTTTATTCAACATATAATTACTTTATCCAACTTAAACAATAATCTTTATCTGATAATTCAATAGCACTTTTTGTTAAATATAAAGGTCTAAATGTATCAATCATTACTGCTANCTCTTCAGTTCCTTTTTTTCCAATAGAACTTTCATATTTACCAGGTTGTGGGCCATGAGGCAATCCCATTGGGTGCAATGTTATTGATTCATCTCTTATTCCACTTCTACTCATAAATTTACCTTCACTATAAAATATAAACTCATCTGAATCTATATTTGAATGTGGATATGGTGCTGGTATTGCATCTTTATGAAAATCAAATAATCTTGTAACAAAAGAACAAACAACAAAATTATTTGATTCAAATGTTTGATGAACTGACGGTGGTTGATGCAAACTTCCAACTATTGGTTCAAAATTATTTATATTAAATATCCATGGAAAATAAAAACCATCCCAACCAACAACATCAAATGGATGATGATTATAAACATAATCCTGAAAACCATCTTCCAATCTTACTTTTATTGTAAACTTTCCTTTTTTATCTATTGGTTTTTCCAAAACAGGAATAATAATATCTCTTTCACAATAAGGTGAAGATTCTAAAAGTTGACCAAATCTATTTTTATATTTTTTTGGGGAATTAATTGAAGTTACTGATTCAACTAATAGCATTTTTGTTTTTGATTCAAAATTAATTTTATAAATAGTACCTTTAGGAATTATAATATAATCACCTTTTTTATATTTCAAGTTACCAAAATTTGTTTTAATAACTCCATTTCCATATTGAACATAAAACAATTCATCATAGTGCCCATTTCTAAAAAAATAATCCATATTTTTACTTATATGAACTAAACTAATAATTAAATCATTATTAAATAGTAAAGGAATTCTAGAGTTAACCGGATTACCAAATTTCTTTATTTTATAACTTTTAATATGACGTGCTTTATGTTTACAAGATGCTTTTTCAAGCTTACTTTTAACAAAATTACCTACTTTTATTAACTCGGTGGGCATCGAAAGATGGTACATATTTGAATATATACCAGAAAAGCCCTCTCTACTTACATGTTGCTCAAATAATATCTTGTTATTTTTTTTAAATACTGTATGTCTTTTAGGTGGTATTGAACCTTGTACATTATAAAATGGCATTAGAGATTACCTCTCATGTCTTGTTCTCTTTCAATGGCTTCAAAAAGAGCCTGAAAATTTCCTTGACCAAAACCACTCGACCCTTTTCTTTGAATAAATTCGTAAAATAAAGTTGGTCTATCTTGTACTGGTTTTGTAAACAGTTGGAGTAAATATCCTTCATCATCTCTATCAACAAGAATATTTAATTTTTTGATTTTTTTAATATCTTCGTCTATGTCACCAACCCTGTTATATAACTCATCATAGTAAGTTGATGGAACACTCAAAAAATCCATTCCATTTTTTCTTAAGGTATTTATGGTATAGGATATATCAGTTGTCAATAAAGCCACATGCTGAACACCAGGACCATTATTAAAATCTAAATATTCTTGGATTTGAGACTTTTTTAATCCATTTGCTGGTTCATTGATAGGTAATTTTACTTTCCAGTTTTTTGACCTCATAACCCTACTCTTTAAAGAAGAATATTTTGTTGAAATATCTGAATCATCAAAAACAATAAAATTAGTAAAACCAAAAATATTTTCATAGTATTCTGTCCAATAATTCATTTTATTTTCTTCAACATTACCAACTACATGATCAATTCTTACAAGACCTGTATCTTTAACTTCTAAATTTGATTTATCTACTTTTTTAAAACCAGGAGCCCAATCTCCTTTATACTTTTTCTTACTAACAAAAGAATGAATGACATCGCCATATGTTTTAATAGCAGCAGTACAATAAGTNTTATNAGNATTATNTNTTGGTGGATAAGCNGATTGAGCNCCTCTTGACAAGCANGATTCATANGCNTCACTTGCATCNTCAACTTGAAAAGAAATATCATANATACCATCACCATGCTTGCTAATCCATTCATTTGACTCATGAGATGAATTTACCGGAGAGGTTAATACAAAATAAATATGATTATTTTTTAAAACATATGATGAAAAATCTTTATTGCCAGTTTCTGGACCCTTGTAAGCAACTAACTTAAAACCCATTACTAAACAGTAATAATATAGTGATTGCTTAGCATTTCCAACATAGAACTCTATATGATTAAAATCATATATTTTAAAATACTCAGTACCCAACCATTTATTTGTAATTAGTGTCATAATTTTAATTTNAAAAAAAAAGCCCTTNAAGGGCCTTTATTTTTTACCAATCATCATCCCAATCATCTTCNCTCTCAGAATCTAAATATTCAGCCTCTTCATTCAACCATTCATTATATTCATCTTCTGANTGAATGGTCATATAACCTTTCATTCTATAATGTGAATTACCACATAGTTGAGCACAAGCAATTTCGTAACCCATTCCTTCTCTAGGTGTTCCTTCAAGTTTTTTTAAAAATTCACTAGATGTTAANGTTGGAGTAAAGTAAATAGGCACTTGCATTCCCGGTATAGCATCTTGCTTGAGTCGCATTTCAGGNANAGANAAGCCATGNATAACATCTTTTGAAGAAATATACANNTTAATCAATTTATTTACAGGNAAATGTAATTGATTAATAGTTGTTATATCATCNGCTCCGTATCCTTCTCTATCTAATCCAATTGGATTTGTTTCNTCATCAACTAAACTAATTTTTGTATTACCAAANTTACCATCAGCACCAGGNTAATGAATATTCCACGCAAATTGCTGAGCAATAACTCTAACTTCTACCTCAGTATTATCTAAAACTTTATCATATTTAACCTCAGCATAACCAGGAATAGCAAAACCAATAAGAAGNAATGCCTCAAATGCAACAANGCCTACTTCAACATAACTTGAATAATGNGTTGTAATTCCATGATAATTAGCTTTTGGATTTCTTGAACTACGAAAACGGATTAATGTGTAAATAAAAAATGAACCCCAACCAACAAATAAAACAAGCATTAACCAATGAACCATACCGCTCAAGTTATCACCAAGATGACCCATCTCAGAAGCTAATATTGGCATGTAACTTTGTATAAACTCCGTCATCTAATCTCCCAATGTTTGAACATTATTACTTCTTTTAATTAATATAAAAATACTGTACATAATACAAGATAAAACAAAAACAATTACAAAAAGTAAAAATAAAATAGCTTTATTCAAACTTTGTGTAATTGGATCATCAGGCGCACCATAGCAAACTGCACAGGCATTCAAAATGCTTGATGAAGATATCAAGAATAAAAATAATTGATTTTTTATCAAGATGTTAATTCCTTGTATTTCTTTGAAAAATTTCTAGAATAAATAATTAACGAAATCAGCAAACCTAGTGATAGAACGCTATAAAATAAATAAGATAAATCTTTATAACTAAACCAACTATCTAATGACCAATAAATGAAATAAGTCATAAATAATGAGCTAGCTGAAATAAAGATAATATGAAAAGATTTTAAAGACATTAATAATTACCTCCATATTTTGTTGATTCATCATAATTTTTATATACTTCTCCATTTTGTATTGGAATATGATTGGGAGATTTCATTGTATTACTGTGCCAAAGTGTGGGCATTAAAAATAATACTATAAAGAAAGCAACAGTCATTAAAAGAGTTAAGTATATAAATCTTTTTTCATCATTAAGATGCATAAAATAAGATGCCACCAAATAACCCTTGGCAAAAGCTATTGCTAAACCCAAAGCAACACCAAGCCATTCTTTATCAAAATGAATATATGAAGCTCCAACTGTAAATACAGTGAGTACAAGCAAACCTAAAAAAACATTTCTATAAATCTTTATATGATGATTCATATCATTACTCATTAATATCTCCTATTATAATAAATAAAGTGCTGGAAATAAAAATATCCACACTAAATCAACAAAATGCCAATACAATCCAGCAACTTCTATTCTATTAGTAAACCTCTCAGGTTCTGAACTCCACATTTTAATTCCAGGACCATAAAAATATCCATTGACTATGATTCCACCTACAACATGAAGCAAATGAAGACCAGTCAAAACAAAATAAACTGCATAAAAATTATTAGTAGATGGATAATAACCGCCTTCAAACTTTGATGAATATTCAATATATTTAATAACCAAGAAACCAAATGAGCACAATAGAGTTAAACCCATATATAATTTAAATTTTTTAATATCATTTAGTTTTAAAGAAACCCACGACATTACCATAGTTATACTTGAAGTAATTAAAACTGTAGTATTTAATGTAGCAAGAGGCACATTTAATTTATACTGTCCATAACTCGCCCAATTTGGATCGGATAACCTTAACATAATGTATGCAGAGAAAAGTCCACCAAACAACATTACTTCTGATGCAAGAAATAACCATATTCCTAATTTTGCATTATATAAACCTGTATCAGGTCTTAATTCTTCATTATAAGGTATTTTCATTTACTTATCTCCTAATTTTTCAGACTGTGGACTAAAATCAGTTTTGTGTCCTGGAACACTATATTCATATGGTCCTCTATAAACCTTAGGCTCTTTTTCGAAATTTCCATGAGCAATTGGAGGAGATGGACAAGCCCACTCCAAAGTTGTTGAATTCCAAGGATTAGGATCAGCAACCTTATCTTTCTTTTTAAATAAAGTTAAGAGGATATTTAAGATAAATGGAAGTTGAGCTAAACCTAACAACCATGCAGACATAGACATAAATTCATTATAATGAATAACATGCTGAGCATGAGCATATGACTGACCTCCATCAGCTAATCTTCTAGAAACTCCGGCTAAACCCTGAATCAACATTGGAAAAAATATTCCATTCATAAAAATAAAAGAAAATAAAAAGTGAATTTTACCTAGCACCTCATTTAATTTTTTTCCTGTTACCTTTGGGAACCAATAATAAATGCCAGCAAAAATTGCAAAAATTGTTCCAGGTGCAACAACATAATGAAAATGACTAATAACGTAATATGTATCATGTAAAGCTATATCTGACAAAGGTAAACCTAATGGTAAACCTGTTAACCCTCCTAAACCAAACATTGGTAAAAAACTTAATGCAAATAGCATCGGTGTATTAAATCTAATCGAACCTCCCCATAATGATATAAATAGGCATGATAAAATCACTACAGATGGAATAGATATGATCATAGTTGTAACAGAAAAAAACATACTCATAGTTTGACCCATTCCTGTTAAAAACATATGATGAGCCCATACGATAAATGACATAAAACCTAGAAATATTACAGAATAGACAAGCGATCTGTATCCCCATAACGGTCTTCTAGTATTATTTGCGATAATTTCACCTACAGTACCTAAAGCAGGCAAAATTAATACGTAAACTTCAGGATGCGCTAAAAACCAGAATAAATGTTGCCATAAAAGAGGGCTACCTCCTCCAACCCAATCAGTTGCTGCTCCACCAACTATTAATCCAGACGGCATAAAAAAACTTGTTCCTGCTAAACGATCCATCAATTGAAAAATTGCAGCTGCTTCTAATGGAGGAAATGCAAGTAATAGTAAAAAAGCAGTAACAAATTGTGCCCAAATAAAAAAAGGTAATCTCATCCAAGTTAAACCTGGAGCTCTGAGCTGAACTATTGTAACTATTATATTTGATGAACCAAGCAAAGATGACGTTATTAAAAAAACCATACCAATAAGCCAAACTGTTTGACCAGTTGTTGCGACAACCGATAATGGAGGATATGATGTCCATCCAGAACTAGCTGCACCTCCTGGTAATAGAAATCCACTTAACATAACTATTCCACCTACAAAGTAGCACCAAAAACTTGCCATATTAAGCTTTGGAAATGCCATGTCACAAGCACCAACCTGTAAAGGCACAAGGTAGTTACCAAAAGCTCCAGTTATTACTGGTACCACACCAAGAAAAATCATTATCGTTCCATGCATTGCACCAAAAGAGTTATACATATCAGGAGAAAGTCTCCAACCTAATAATGGTAAAGGTTGATCAGGATATGCCAACTGCCATCTCATAACAAGCATCAAACTAAACCCAAGTAACAAAAATAATAAAGACATTATACCATATTGAATACCTATGACTTTATGATCTATAGAAAATATATACTTTCTCCAAAAACTTTCTTCATGATGTGTATCGGTCAAAATTTCTCCTATTTAATCAATTATTATATCTAAACGTTCTTCTAAATTATCAGTGTCTACCATTCGAATAGCATCCCATGTTAACTTGGTACATACCTTTGCACATATTTGACATCCAATACATTCATTAAATCTTATCTGTACAGGAGGAATAGGTGGAAAAACATGCTTATCAATTGCAACAGGCTCAATACAGTCTACAGGACAAAACGGGATACACGCCTGACAACCAGTACAATTATCTTCATCTACCCATGCAGTTTTTTTAGGCCTAGTCTTCTTACCTTTTACTGAAGCTGGAAGCTCTGGTACTGATTTTAAATGGTCTATCTTCATTAAAATACTCTTTTATTCATGTACTTAAATTTAAAAAAATTACTTACTTTAAAACAAACTTTTCTATCATAAAACCCATACTAAAAAAAGCAATACCTACTAGGAAAAAATTCCAGTTTATTAAATCAGGAAAATTAATCACAAAACTAACTCCTAATATTAACATTCCTAATAACTCTAATATTTTTGCTAAATAAAAAATTACAAACCCTAACTATTTCTTTAACTTATCTAATTGCAAACCAATTTCTGATAAAATTTTAGAATTTTTAACTAGAGACCTGTGCTGTAAAACTATAACTTTTATATAATGCAAAAGACCTAGATAAAAAATAAAATAATGCCAGTATTTACTTAAAACTTTTGTTTGCACACCACCTCCTAAAACAAACGCTGTACCAACAATTAATATATTCATAGTTAAAGGAGGAAAAAGCTCACTTTTAATATCCAAAA
>NZPQ01000019.1 GCA_002693365.1 Fidelibacterota bacterium | reverse complement strand
GCTAAACCATCACATACTCCTAAACAATCATATTCATTGCTTTGACATTCATCATTATTTTCATATATGTAAAAATTAAAATCTAAATCTTCGCCTTCAATATTTGAAACTATTATTGAACTTAAGCTAGAAAATTGAATATTACTTTCTAAAGTAGTTAATAAACCACAACCAGCAGGCACAGTTGATCCGGTAAACGAAAATCCAATTACTGTACCACTGTAAGAGCCAGTTGATACAGTAAACCCGGCCTCTTCCGCATCACCACCATAGGCATCACCCAAATAAGCATTATTTGATGGACCGCCAATACCATCGACATCAAATTGAAAACCTGCAATTTGTTCTGATGATTTATATAAAACTTTTCCATCTGAAGTTACATATAAAGAAAAATTATCTATATCACAACCATCAGTAGGCTCTGCAAAAATAAAACTAGTTAATAAAATAAATGAAAAAAATAATTTTAATTCTTTAAAATTAATCATTGGTAATGAAAACATAAAATTGCCTTTCAATTGCTAATGTGTTTACCTAAATACTTGAAAAAATAATTACTGAAATATCTGTTATTAAATTATCAACAAAAAGACATAATTACAAATTTGTTTATGTAATACTTTGTAATAAATGCACGATTTGCACGTTAAATTAATTAATAAATATTAAATAAACAATATTTAATAAAAAAATGGGGCTTTAATTAAGCCCCATCTTTTCTAACTTATTATTTCAATAAATTGATTACTTCATTAGAACCATCTTCTTAGTCTTAATACCAGATGGTGTTTGTAAACTGTAGATATACAATCCAGCTGATACTTGCTGACCTTGCTGATCTTTACCATCCCATACAACACTATATCCTGATTCGTATCCTGAGATTTTGTATCCATCAACAAGCGTTCTAACTAAACGTCCCATAACATCATATACTTTCAATGTTACCATTCCACTCACATCAACATTATAGCTGATTGTTGTGCTAGGATTAAATGGATTTGGATAGTTCTGTGTCAGTGACAGTGAAGTTACAATAGCACCTTCATTTAACACACTTGCAGTACCTGTACTTAATTCCATTGCATTGCCATACTGCGCATCAGATAAATCTGAAGATACTTTCAGCTCAACTGATTTGTTAACACTCCACAGTCTAAGCTCAATCATATCACCTGCAATATAACCATCTAATACAGGACCAGCAAACTCTGTTAAATCAATAGAACCAACAGCAACCAAGTCAACAGGATGTGTTCCGTTTAAATGCTCTGGAACAATATTAATAGAACCTACTAACTTGCCATTTGCATATGCTCTTAACTGATCACCTACAGAAACCTCACCAGATAACTCTGTCAATAACACTAAATGAGATTCACCTGTTCGCTCAACATCATACGTTCTTGTTCTAGATTTATAATCCTCAACAAAATGATTCGAATGATTAGATGACATAACACCTGTTGGATACTGGAAGTCTAATCCATCTGTTCCGTTTAAGAATACTCCATAAGCTTCTCCAGGACACATATCAACCATTGTATTCACACCAAATGCAGGTACATAATATTCACTATCATCATTTTTAACAACTAGTAAATTATCTTCTAAACCTACAAATGCATCAGCAACAGGCATACATTCTTGCATTGGATAAGGTAGTAAATTCATTCTAAATGGATCTAAATATGAACCGCCGCCATTAACAGGAGCACCTGTCACATATACCATTTGCTCACCAGCTCCATTTGTAAATACTTTATAACCTTCAGTTGGATTAAGATCAGAAATCTGATCAACACCAAAGTTAGGTACAAAGTACTCACTATCATCACTCTTAACAAGTAGTAAGTCAAGACCTCCAAATACATCGCTCACAGCAGAACTTGAAGGAGCAACATTTAAAGAAGTCATATTGAATCTAAATGGATCAAATGTTAACTCTTGGTCTACAGTTTCATCCGTTGTAGCACACGCTTCATTAGATTCTGCAACTATTTCACCCATATCAACTTTAGCTACAGTGTAACAATATGTCTCACTCGCACCTAATCCAGAATCAACATACATCATCATATCTACACCAGTAGCAAGCACAGAACCATCTCTGTAAATAGTATATGCTGCTGGAGGATATACACATGATCCATCATTTACATTTGCATCAGGGTCATAGTTGTCAGCTAAAGGATCTGTACATCCTTCATACTCACAGTTTCCATCATCTGCAGTTGCATCTGGGTTATAGTTGTCTGCTAAAGGATCTGTACAACCATAAATTTCTTGAACTCCAACATAGTAAGCTGTTCCAAGATCAACATCTAATGAATTACCAAGAGCATCAGACATAGTTGCAGATGAAATAGATAACTCGCCATTTTCTCCAGTAAATGTAGCATCAACATAACAAAGCACACCATCACCCGCAGGTATTGTTGCGCCAGTAAATGAAAATCCAAGTACTAAACCTGCTGGATTAGTCGATACAGTAAATCCTGCACCTTGAGCTGATCCACCACTTGCATTTGTTACACTTAAACCTGATAAGCCGTTTCCAGCATCAATATCAAATTGGAATCCACCAACAGGCTCTGCGTTGGTCATGTATATTTCAGCTTGACCATTACCGTAGTTTGTAATTTGTAAATCTACAGTTGCTCTAGATCTTGTATCTTCATCTACCCAGTTTAGTGTAATCGCACCAGGCCCACCTTCAGCTGTCAATGATATTGGCATCTGGAATGGATTAATAAACTCAGAACAACTTGCAAATGTGAAGTAAGGACTTGCAACAGGATCTGATACTACAGCATCAGAGAAACATAATTCTGAAACAAAATCCATACCTTCCATTGGTTCATGATAAACTGTTGCTATTGCACCAGTTCCTGCAGGAATAGTAGTTCCTTGGAACGAGAATCCTAGTATAACAGCATCACCATTATTCTCATTACCAGATACTGACCAATCAACTGGTAATCTATCTGTAGCAACAACATCGTTGAACACATAATTATTTGGAGAATCATCTATTGTAAATTGGAAACCACTTACAATATTGTTATTATCCATGTGAATCTCAAATGCATCATTAGCTATTTGTACCATGCTTAAGTAAACATCTGGTAAACCAATAGATAATGAACCAGGATCATATCCCCAGTACATAGCTAAACCAGCGTTATCAGAGAATGTTGTATCATCTGTTAATTGAATTTCAATATCTCCATTTGGAGCATCATCATTCACTAAACATTCAACAACAAATAGCTCCCCTCTACGTTCTGCTGGTATATAATCACCAGTTAAGCTGAACCATAAAACAATTATCTCACCATTAACTTGACTAAATGATAATGTTCCATCTAAATCAGCTATTGCACTACCAGGCATTACATCTAGAGCAGTCATCACACCTTGATCAGGAATGTGTAATTCAAAACCATATACATCATATGGATTAGACATATACACGCTCATCATATCACTTTCACCTTGGTCTAGTGGACCAGAGAAGTCACTAAATGATATATGAATTCCTTCAACATCAATCATTGTTGAGCTGCAAGCACTTTCAACTAAATATGCAGCACTTGATTCATCAGATAAAGTTTCTCCTGAAGTACATAGTGTTACATCTGTAGGCTCACCAGCTGAGGTAGAAAACTCTACTTCAAATACAGCACCTGAACCACCTTCAATAACAGCACCACTAAATGAAAAACCTAATAATCTTCCAGCACCATTTTCTTGCTCTGCAACACTTAATTGCCAATCAGCAGGGACACGATCTGTTCCAACGGCTCCTTCAATGACTAAATTATTAGGAACATCAACAAAATCAACTTGCACGCCACTTACAGGCTCTTCATTATCCATTGAAACTGTAACAATTAAAGCTTCTCCTGACATAACTTCTGCAGCATTAGATAAGCTAAGGACAATTGTTTCCATTGGTGTAGCTGAAGCTTGATTTGAATATCCAGATTCATTATCGTTATCAAATACCGATGTTACTACATAAGTATATTCAACACCATTTGTAAGACCAGTTACAACAAAGTCTGTTGTACTTGCGTCTAATGCAGCTACAAAGCTATACGCACCATCAGATACTTCATATACATTGTATCCTGTTAATGTATCTCTTTCTCTATAGTTATTGCTATTTGGTGTAAATACTTTTGCAAGTGAAGATCCATCATACTCAGTAACCATCATATCTTTATCAGCTACTGGAATATTTCTTCCATCACAATCACCACCATCATTTTCATAACATGTTAAATCTGCTCCATAAGCTTGATCAGCACAGTCTGGATATCCATCACCAATCCATGTTTCAGACCAACACTCACCTGAACCATCACAATCTTCAACAGTTCCTGGAGGACATTCAGCATTTGGATCATCACCAGGACAATTACATCCTGCACAATCCCAACCATACTGAGATTCTAAAGTAGCACAGTTAATTCCAAAGTCTGTCCAAGCAGTATCGCAACATTCAGAACCATAATTAGTCCAATCTTGTTCACAGCTTTCACAGTCTGCAGAACCACCACCTGTAGTACCACCTGTAGTACCACCTGTTGTACCACCTGTTGCAGTACCATCACATACACCAAGTGGATCATCTAAACCTTCACAGTCACCACAGTCATTACCCCATTCAGGACAACCACCGCCAGCTAACCAAAATACTAATCCATAGGTTCCATCATCACAGAANCCATCACCTAACCATGCTATACAACCACCTGTACAATCTGCATCATTAAAGCATGTNTTAGNACAATCTAAATATTCAGCAGTTCCATCTGGACAAACAGGGAATGCACCTCCACCACCTGTTCCACCACCAGTTGTTCCACCGCCAGTTGTTCCACCATCATCTGTACCACCACCAGACTCAACTGCATCCCATGACAATGATACCTCAGTATCNCCTCCTTCAGCAGTTAAGTTTTGAGGTATAGGAGAAACAAAAGGCTCTGGCGTTGCTGAAGCTTCATTTGAATATGGAGATTCAACTACGTCATTCCATAATGCTGTTACGACATAATAATATGTAACTCCATTAGTAAGACTTTCATCTTCATAACTAAATGTTGCAGCTCCAACATTATCAATTAATTCATAAGCGCCACCAGAAGTCAATGCTCTATAAATGTTAAAACCAGTNTATTCTCTTTCTCTATAGTTATTNCTATTTGGTGTAAATACTTTTGCAAGTGAAGATCCATCATACTCAGTAACCATCATATCTTTATCAGCTACTGGAATATTTCTTCCATCACAATCACCACCATCATTTTCATAACATGTTAAATCTGCTCCATAAGCTTGATCAGCACAGTCTGGATATCCATCACCAATCCATGTTTCAGACCAACACTCACCTGAACCATCACAGTCTTCAACAGTTCCTGGAGGACATTCAGCATTTGGATCATCACCAGGACAATTACATCCTGCACAATCCCAACCATACTGAGATTCTAAAGTAGCACAGTTAATTCCAAAGTCTGTCCAAGCAGTATCGCAACATTCAGAACCATAATTAGTCCAATCTTGTTCACAGCTTTCACAGTCTGCAGAACCACCACCTGTAGTACCACCTGTAGTACCACCTGTAGTACCACCTGTTGTTCCACCAGTTGCAGTACCATCACATACACCAAGTGGATCATCTAAACCTTCACAGTCACCACAGTCATTACCCCATTCAGGACAACCACCGCCAGCTAACCAAAATACTAATCCATAGGTTCCATCATCACAGAAACCATCACCTAACCATGCTATACAACCACCTGTACAATCTGCATCATTAAAGCATGTATTAGCACAATCTAAATATTCAGCAGTTCCATCTGGACAAACAGGGAATGCACCTCCACCACCTGTTCCACCACCAGTTGTTCCGCCACCACCACAAGGATCAGGACAATCACCACCACCAATTAATTGCGCCATATATCCACAATCATCAGATAAGTTTGGAACAACATTACCATCACATGCACCTCCAGGACCACCTTCACAGTCATCAGCACTACATGCATCATAATACTGAGTGCCAACTAAACTCTCAAGACATAAATCCCACTGAGCATCACAGTTAACAGATGGTTCATTCCATGTTAAATTAATAACAGAATCTCCAGCTGTAGCAACAAGATTTGAAGGAGGATTTAATTCTTCAAATACGCAACTACCATCATCAACAGTTGCATCAGGATCATAGTTTGAAGCAGTCTCATCTGTACAACCTAAACATGAGTAATCACAACTTCCATCATCAGCATTTGCAGTTGCATCAAAGTTACATGCACCACTATCTGTACAACCAAAGTTTAAATCACCAATTACAAAGTAGTCTCCATAATCAAAATCAATGGCTTGTCCTGCTGAATTTGAAAGAGTTGCCATATCTAAATCAAACAATCCATCAGCACCAGTCCATTCAGCAGTAAATGTAGTTAATACTGATGATTGACCAGCTGGAATTGTTCCACCTGTAAACGAGAAGCCTAAAACAGTTCCATTATTTGTTTGAACATCAAAGCCAGCACTAGCAGCAGAACCGCCAGAACCTGCACTTGTTAATGTAAAATCATCTAAAGAAGATATTACTTCAAACTGGAATCCTGCAACATCCTCTAAATTAAATAGACTAACTTCTATAGTTCCAGTACTTGATACTCCTGCACCAGGGACAAAATATGAAATATCCATCGAGCCACCTGATGAATCTGAAAAGACCATTTCACTTAATCCAGAAGCATCTCCAGCTAAATCTAACGTTGTTAAAGTTCCACATCCAGCTGGAACGGTAGATCCTGTAAATGAAAAACCTAATACAGTNGATCCTGCAGTGGATACCTGAAACCCTGCATCAGCAGCAGCACCGCCAGCAGCGCTGTTTGCAGTTGTTCCATCTACTTCAAACTGGAAACCTGCTACTGCAGAACCAAAATTATATATAACATCNGCACCTAAAAGGTGAACAGAGTCTAAAGGTAAATCACAACCACCTTCAACAACAATATCTTCAACATCATCAACATCTACATTACTTATCCATAGAGTTGTATTCTCATAGCAGTTATTAGGATCTGTTTCAGGACCATCACAAACACCACATGCATCAAGCTGTGTATCTCCATCACAAATACCTGCACAATCTTCTACTGATGTTCCTTCACAAACACCCGCACAATCTTCTAATGCAGAACCAGCCCATTGACCAGCACAATCTTGCACCACCGCAGGAAGAGCTAGAACAGTTCCATCATTTAATGCTGCGAATAAACCAAATGCTGGCTCATCTCCTGATAAAAAGCCTGAAGCAAACACAACAGCGCTACCACCNCCTAGGCCAGATAATGGTGCAGCAAATGCTGCAATTGCATNAGAACCTGATGGAGCAATTCCCAATGTATAATCTGAAGCCGGAACTTCAGCATAACCTGAAAACGAACCATATTCTAAATTTGAAATTAATACAGAACCATNATTTGCATCTGATTGAACATCAACAGCTGGAGCATCAGTTGAACCGTGATAAACCTCAAGTCCAACTAAACCTGCATCAGAAGAGCCAAATGTTGTTCCAGTTGCAGCTAAATCAAATGGAGTTAGCGTATCACCTAATAAACCAGTTGCTACAACAACATATGAACCATTTTCAGCTAATTCAAAAGGGAANGTAGCAATCACATCACCACCCGTTGGAGCAATACCAACTTCGCAAGAAACTGGTAACTGCAATAATCCAGTCGCTGATCTGTATGTAAATCCTTCAATNGCNAAACCACCATCAACATAAACATCAACAGTAGGTGAAGCTGAGTTATGAACTATTTGAACAGTAGCAGCAGGACCATTGTACGTACCATCACAATCATAATTATCTANAGGATACTCACAAGAACCATCATCATAATCAGCTGAAGAATCAAAGTTACATGCACTCTCATCTGTACATCCAAGTGCAATTACATAATATTCAAATTCAATAGCACCACCACTTGTATCAGAAAAAACAAGACCACTTAAACCTTCTGCATCTCCAGACAAATCTAAGGTTGTCAATGTTCCACATCCAGCTGGAACAACAGCACCNGTAAATGAAAATCCTAANACAGTTGAACCACCAGCTGAAACAGAAAAACCAGCATCAGCAGCAGCACCACCTGCAGCACTATTAACAGTTGCACCATCAACATCAAATTGAAAACCAGCTACATCTGTATCAGAATTATAAAAAACTTCTCCATCNCTTGTTAAGTATAAATTATTACTTGGAAGATCACATCCACTATCAACACTTGGAGCTGTATCCCATTCNACATCTTCACAATTTTGAGCTTGTAAACAATCATCACAAGTAGCCTGGATATCATTTCCTTGAGATAATACATCATCAGTACAATCAGATAAACATGTACCATCAGGAGCACCAAGAGGAAGCGTCATAATCCAATTNCATATTGCATAGACTGTATCTGAATCTGCNTCANCAATATCGATATCAAGCCAAACTGGATCTATNCCTGCACAATCTAGTAAGCAATCATCTTCTGATACTTCTTCATAAACTGGTAATTCTAAAACGTTCCCGTCNGTTAACGCTGCAAATAAACCAAATGCAGGNTCATCGCCTGATAAAAATCCNGAAGCAAAAACTACGGCACTACCACCACCTAATCCAGATAATGGAGCAGTAAATTCTGCGATAGCATCACCACCTGTAGGAGCAATCCCAATTACATACTCTGCAGCAGGAACTTCAACAAAACCTGAAAATNCTGAATAAGGTANATCNCCAACNAAAACATTACCATNNGCNAANACATCTACTGCTGGNGCATCAGTTGANCCATGATATACTTCTAAACCAACGCTACTGTTATCAGATGCACCAAAAGTTGTACCTGCAGCAGCTAAATCAAATGGAGTATNATCATTNCCAAGTAATCCTGTGGCAACAACTACATAAGAGCCTCCATCTTCTAAATTNAAATCAAAATTAGCAATAACATCNTCATTAGCTGGAGCAATTCCTACTGTAAATGATGTTGGTAATTCAAGAATTCCTGTAGCAGATCTGTAAGTAAAATCTTCAATTGCTAAACCATCATTAACATAAATATCAACAGTAGGTGAAGCTGAATTATGTATGATTTGGACCATTGCCATGCCATTATCACCTCCAGTGTCACCACCAGTATCACCACCAGTATCACCGCCATCAAAATATACAACAGGTATTGTTTGAGCTGCTGCATCAGAAAACACTAAACCAGACAACCCTTCTGCCTCACCATTTAATGATAAAGTAGTTAATAGACCACAATCAGTTGATACTGTAGCACCTGTGAAAGAAAAAGCTAGAACTGTAGAACCAGCTGCAGATAATGTAAAACCTACTGCTGCAGACTCACCACCAGAAGCACCAGCAGCTGTAGTTCCTTCAATATCAAACTGATAACCTGCAATATCAGTTGGAATATTAAATAAAACATCACCATTTGATAATAAATGCACTGTATTTTCAGGTAAATCGCATCCATCTGTAATTTCAGCAGAGCCATCATCACCACCATCATCAGCACAAGATGATCCATCTCCACCACAAACACCACATTCATCTTCTACTGCAGTTGATCCACATACATTATCGCATCCACCAACAACTGCATCACCACCACAAACACCTGCGCAATCTTCTACTGCTGTACCATCACATACACCTTCACAATCAAAAACACCACTAGCACAATCATTACCAGAATAGTATGCAACATCAAATCCATTACCTGCACTATCAGAAAAAACAATACCACTTAAACCTGTAGCTGTACCGTTTAATGCAAGAGTAACTAGAGTACCATATCCCGATGGGATTGTAGCTCCAGTAAATGAGAATCCTAAAACTGTGGAACCCCCAGGAGAAACAGTAAAACCATTAGCTGCTGCATCACCTCCTGATGCACCAGATACTGTAGTCCCATCAACAGAAAATTGAAATCCAGCAATATCAGTATCAACATTATACCATACATCTCCATTATCATTTAGAGAAATAGTATTTACTGGCATCTCGCTTGGATCAGCTAATAAAAAGTTAAATAAAAATAAAATTGAAAAAATATTAGTTAATATTTTTCTATAAGTAGCATTAAACATAGTGTTTCCTTTCGTTAATCTCTTCCTAAAAAAATTTTCTTAAAATAAACTTACAAAANTTATTTTANANNTTAATTTACTANTNTTTGTGTCAATNTGTTACAATNCGCNCTTCTNNGAAGCTTGNAAATATACGATAAATCTGCTTTAAATTGAAGGAATTTTTTTGGATAATCAATCTGTTAATCTACAACTTGCCATCCTTCGCGAATAAACTGATTTAATTTCTTAAATTTAACAACTTTTTGTGATGAGCCTTTTTTTATTGTAATCTTATCATTTCGTCCAATTTTTTTATCAACTTTAATTGGAGTTCTTTTATTTAAAATCTTTGACTGAAAGTCCTGACTTGATTGCATCATCCCAGCTGGTTGATTAACCATACCCTGCGGATTAATCNTGGGTGTATTAATATTTGGCGTANCAGNTTGATCATTTTTCATTTTTAAATTTTTTGCTCTTTCATCAAGTGTCATCGAATTACTTTTAATTGAAGTAAGGTCTGTCCTAAATATTCTTTTCAAAGTTTCATTATTTGTTTCAACCATCATCTCTTCGAACATTTTAAATCCTTCTTGTTTATATTCAATTAAAGGATTTTTTTGTCCATACGCTCTCAATCCAATTCCTTCACGTAGCTGGTCCATTGCATAAAGATGATCTTGCCACTTCTCATCTATTGTTCTTAGAATAATGAATTTTTGAAAATTATTNAAAATTTCTTTATCAAAATTCTCATTTTTGAATTCTNTTGTAAGTTTTATCTGCTCANTTATNATATCTNTAATNTCATTAACTTCAGTTTGATTTTGATCAAAATTAAATCCAACACCAAAAGTGTTTAACAGCTCNANGTTTAATGATTCATAATCCCAATCATTAAATCCACCTTGACAAAATAGACTTATTACATCATCAACATACTCATTAATTATAGTATTTAATTCTTCAGAAATATCCTCTTTATGTAAAGAGTAATTTCTTCGATTGTAAACAATTTCNCTNTGATAATTCATCACATCATCATATTCAATAATATTTTTTCTACCAGAAAAATTCATAGCTTCTACTTTTTTTTGAGCTCGTTCAATTGATTTAGTAACCATAGAATGAGTGATAACCTCACCCTCCTTAATTCCCATTCTATCCATCACTTTTGCTATCCTATCAGAACCAAATAATCTCATTAAATTATCTTCTAANCTTAAATAAAAAACAGATTCTCCTACATCACCTTGCCTTCCNGCTCTTCCTCTAAGCTGCAAATCAATTCTCCTAGATTCATGTCTGCCTGTTCCTAGAATAAATAATCCTCCAGATTCTTTAACACCATCACCTAATTTAATATCTGTTCCTCTTCCTGCCATATTAGTTGATATAGTNATAGCATTATTTAGACCAGCTCTGGTAATAATATCAGCTTCGCTTTGATGTTGCTTCGCATTTAAAACATTGTGAGGTAAACCTGTCTTTTTAATCATTCTTGAAAGTANCTCAGACTCTTCAACAGAAGTTGTTCCAACAAGNACAGGCTGTCCTNCATCATATAAATCTTTTATTCTATCAATAACAGCTGAATATTTTTCATTATTTGTCTTGTANATTAAATCTTCATGGTCTATTCTTGATATCGGCTTATTTGTAGGTATTTCAACAACATCTAATTTATAAATTTGCATAAATTCTGGTGCTTCTGTTTTAGCTGTTCCAGTCATACCTGATAATTTTTCATACATTCTAAAGTAATTTTGTATAGTTATTGTTGCAACTGTCTGTGTTTCTCTTTGAATAGCAACTTTTTCTTTTGCTTCAATTGCTTGATGCATGCCATCTGAAAACTGTCTTCCATGCATTACTCTTCCTGTATGNTTATCTACAATTAACACTTTTCCATCTTGGACNATATATTCATTATCAAGNTCAAATAAAGAGTAGGCTTTNAACAACTGATTAATTGTATGAATTTTTTCACTTCTATCAGAATGTAATGCTTGTAGTTTTTCTTTTTCTATTGCAATATCTTTATCTTTTGAATATTTTTTTTCTATTTTATGAAATTCTTCTCCAATATCAGGAATTACAAAATTATTAGGATCATCAGGAGATAAAAATTCTCTTCCTTTTTCNGATAAATCTACNATATTTGATTTTTCATCAATAGAAAAATATAGNTCCTCATCAAGTTCATTTATTTTTTTATCTCTAATTAGTTCGCTTTCAACCTTCATAGAAAGCTGTTTTGCTCCTTGAATTTGAAATATTTTTTGTAATTTATTATTTTTAGGTGCACCCCTACTCGCTAATAATAATTTTCTTCCAGCTGACTCCTTATCAGACTCTATTAAATCTTCAATATCAGATAAAATATCATTTATAAACTGATTTTGCTTTTTAATTAATGATTCNACTGATGGTCTCCAAACTGTATACTGCTCNTTTTGCTGAGAATTAACTACTCCTGAAATAATTAGTGGTGTTCTTGCTTCATCTATTAATACAGAATCTACTTCATCAACTATAGCATAAACATGATTTCTTTGAACTTGAGTTTCAGATGATACCGCCATATTATCTCTTAAGTAGTCAAACCCAAATTGGCTATTTGTNCCATAAGTAATATCTTTTGAATACATGTTTTTTCTATCTTGAGGTGACATTCTATCTAAAATACATCCAACAGATAAACCTAAATATTCAAATAAAAAGCCCATCCACTCACTATCTCTTTGAGCTAAATAATCATTAACAGTAATGACATGAACACCTCTTCCAGTAATTGCATTTAAAGCAATAGCTAAAGTTGATACCAAAGTTTTNCCNTCGCCTGTTTTCATCTCTGCTATATTGCCTTGATGAAGAACAATNCCNCCTATTAACTGGACGTCATAATGAATCATATCCCATTTCATTTTTTGCCCCATTACTTGATAAGAACTACCACANAATCTTCTTGATGCNTCCTTNACAATAGCAAAAACATTAANCATATTTTTATTTAAATATTCTGTTTCATCATTGTACAATAAATCATCAATTNTATTTGCGTCTTTACCATCATTCAAGTATTTATCTTTATTNCTCGATATCANCAACTGCAAATCATCTTTGATTTTTCGAAACTCTAACTTTAAATCATCATCACTTAATTCAGATAATGAATCATATTTGATATTTATTTNCTCAACAATTGGAAGAATTTTTTTTAAATCTTTATCAGATTTTTTTCCAAAAACTGAAGTTATTACTTTTGAAAATATTGACATTTATACTTTTTAACCTTAACTNTTATTTTTANCAAGAGNCTTCTTAAATACCNCTTTTCNCTTAATATTTGGATNTTTNAAACTATCAGCAGTTATATTTTNACTATTATATATTGCATCTAAAATACCATTAATAAAGCTGCTGCTATCCTTTGTACTAAACTCTTTTGAAATTTCTATTCCTTCTGCCATAGAAACCTTCTTTGGGACGTCATCTATAAAAAACATCTCAGATATACTCATTCTTAGAATTATTTTATCAATAATTGCGAGCCTAGAAATATCCCAATTACTTAATTTTTGTTTTATNACCTTATCTATTGATTCNGAATTATTTAAAGTTTGCTTAACAAGTTTTTTTGCATAATCAATTTCTTTTTTCTTGTAAATAATTTCATCCAAATCATTATCTTTATTTTTAAAAAAATTTTCTACTAATTTATTTATTGATGAAGCAGGTATTAATTCAAAACTATAAAGNAATTGAACACTTAAACATCTAGCTGCTCTTTTTTCTTTTTTATTCATTATTTAAGTAAATNTCTTGCAATAACTAACCTTTGAACTTCTGATGTGCCTTCATATAATTGAGTTATTTTAGCATCTCTCATGAGTCTTTCNACTCCATAATCTTTAATATAACCATATCCTCCATGAATTTGCACACACTCAGTAGAAGCTTTCATTGCAACTTCTGAAGCATACAATTTTGCCATAGCTGCNTAAACACCAAAACTTAATCCTNNATCTTTCATCCATGCAGCTTTTTTTGTCANNAATCTTGCAGAATCAATAGCGATTGACATATCTGTTAACTTAAATTGAATTGATTGAAAAGATGAAATTGGCTTATTAAATTGCTTTCTTTCTTTTGAATAATTGATTGATGCTTCTAAGCTTGCTTGAGCAATACCAAGCGCTTGTGCAGCAATGCCAATACGCCCACCATCTAAAGTACTTAAGCATATTTTAAAACCATCTCCNTCATTACCAATCAAATTTTGTTCAGGNATTTCTACATTATCAAAATATAACTCAGTTGTATCNGANGATCTNATACCTAATTTTTTTTCAGGTTTTCCAACACTAAAACCATCGAAGTCTTTTTCAACAATAAAACAAGAAATACCTTTATGACCAACATCTTTTTCAGTTAATGCTGCCACAAGAACTAAATCAGAATTCTTACCATTAGTAACCCAATTTTTTGTCCCATTTAGTAAATATCCTCCTGATGTTTTCTTTGCAAAAGTTAACATATTTGATGCATCCGATCCAGACTGAGGCTCTGATAGAGAAAAAGCACCTAATAAATCACCTTTTGTAAGCTTAGATAAATATTTTTCTTTTTGAAATGAATTGGCATATTTTTGCAATAAAGAACAAACAAGAGANTTATTAACTGACATAATTACTGATGCAGCTGCATCAACTTTTGCTATTTCCTCCATTGCGATAACATATGATATTGTATCCATACCCCCACCATTATAATCAGGAGATGCCATCATGCCCATAAAACCTAGCTCACCCATTTTTTTTACTGCCTCAGCTGGCCAAATTTTATTTTCATCTCTATCTAAAATACCTGGTAGCAATTCATTTTGAGCGAAGTNTTTAGCAGTTTGTTTAATTAACTTCTGTTCTTGTGTTAATTCAAAATTCATAATTATAAAAACCTTCCCCTGTTTTTTCNCCTAATTTATTATTTTTGTTCATTTCTAATAAAATTTTAGCTGGTTTATATTTTATATCATTAAAATCAGCATATAAAATATTTAATATATAAATACAAACATCAATACCTATCAAATCGGCTAATTTTAAAGGGCCCATTGGATGACCCATACCTAACTTCATAATCTTATCAATTGATTCAGCTGTTGCTACACCTTCTTGAAAACATAAAGCAGCCTCATTAATCATTGGCATTAAAATTCTNTTAGATACAAAACCTGGAGAATCATTGCATTTTACAGGTACTTTTTCAATTGTTTNTGTTAAACCAATGATAAAATTTAGACAATCTNAAGATGTTTTATCTCCAACTATAATTTCTACTAATTTCATTACAGGAACTGGATTCATAAAATGCATNCCAATAACTTTATCTCTTCTATTTGTTGCTTTTGACAACTTGTTTATTGAAATTGATGATGTATTAGATGCAAGTATTGTAGAATTTTTACAAAGCTTATCAAGCTGTTTAAAAATTTTATTTTTTATATCAATATCTTCTTTTACTGCTTCAATTACTAAATCACAATCCTTAACATCATTAATATCTGTTGAAAATAAAATTCTATCTAAGGAAGATTTTAATTTTTCAATATCAATATAACCTTTTTTTAATTGTCNATTCATATTTTTTTCAATGTGAGATTTTGCATNATCTAATATTGTTGCATTAATATCTACTAAAATCACATTAAAATTATATATTGAAAAAACATGGGCAATACCATTACCCATCGTTCCNCCTCCAATAATTCCAATTTTTAAATTATTCATTTAACTGCACATCTCTACTAATACTGCGGAAGCTTCACCTCCACCAATACATAGAGTTGCTATTCCATATTTTAATTTTCTTAATTTTAATGCNTTTAATAATGAAACCAATATTCTTGCTCCAGAAGCACCGATTGGGTGACCCATTGAAACTGCACCACCATTGACATTAACTTTATTAGAATCAATTTTTAGTTCATCTATAGCTGCCATTACAACACATGAAAAAGCTTCGTTTATTTCAAATAAATCTATCTTATCAATATCAAAATTAAGACTTTTAGTGAGTTTTTCTATTGCATATATAGGTGCTTTTGTAAAATATAAAGGATCTGTAGCATACGAAGTATGACCTAGAATTTTAGCAATTGGTTTAACNTTATTATTTTCTTTAAAAGAATCAGAACATAAAAGGACTGCAGCTGCTCCATCGCTAAGACTACTAGCATTACCAGCTGTTATTGTACCATTTTTTTTAAACGCAGGTTTTAATTGTTTTAACTTATCTTTATTAAATTTCAACGGTTCTTCATCGGTATTAAATATAAACTTATTTTTTTTATTTTCAACTTCGATCNCTACNATTTCATCCTTAAAATTTCCCAATTCAATAGCATCTATTGATTTTTCATACGATTTAATTGCAAATTCATTTTGCATTTCAATTGTATATTTTTTTTCTTNAGATAATATTTCACCACAACTACCCATAGCACAATCATTATATGGATCCCANAATCCATCTTTTAAAATAGAATCAATAATTTNATCATGGCCAAACATCAAGCCTTTCCTATGTTTACTTAANTAATGAGGAGCTAAGCTCATACTTTCCATTCCCCCAGCAACAATTNAATCTGATGATTTTAGCTTTATTGATTGATCAGCTAGCATGATAGCTTTTAATCCTGAACCACAAACTTTATTAATAGTTAAACATTCAGTTTTATTAGATAAGCCTGCACCTATTGATGCTTGCCTAGCAGGTGCTTGACCCAANTTTGCAGATAAAACATTTCCCATAATAACTTCATCAATTAGATTTTGATTTATATCTGATTTATTAATAACTGACTTTATTACGTNCGATCCTAGTTCAGTAGCAGAAATTTTACTTAAAGTTCCCTGAAAAGAACCAATAGNAGTTCTTGAATATGAACATATATATGTATTAGTCATTTAATTATTACCTTTTTTATATGCTTTTATAATATCTTTCACCAACTTGTGNCTAACAATATCACTTTCATTTAATTTAATAAAAGANATACCTTTTATATTTTTTAAAACATTAACTGCATCAACTAATCCAGAAGTCTCATTTAAATGTAAGTCCGTTTGTGTTATATCTCCTGTAATAATTGCCTTTGATGTAACTCCAAGTCTAGTTAAAAACATTTTCATTTGCATTTTTGTTGAATTTTGAGCTTCATCTAAAATAATAAAAGCATTATGNANAGTTCTTCCTCTCATATATGCNAATGGAGCAATCTCAATAATATTTTTATCTAAATATTCTTTTAATTTTTTTGGCTCTATCATTTTATGTAAAGAATCATAGATTGGGACTAAATAGGGGTCTACTTTTTCTTTCAAATCTCCTGGTAAAAANCCCAATCTTTCTCCAGCNTCNACAACAGGCCTAGTTATTACNATTTTTTCTACTTCATTATTTTTTAAAGCAGACACTGCACATGCAACTGCCTGATATGTTTTGCCTGTACCAGCAGGCCCCACTGCAAATACAATATCATTTTTACAAACTGATTGATAATATTTTATTTGCCCTTTTGTTTGAGCAACAACTGCACCCTTATACGTATAAAGTATTACATTATCTAATTTACTTTTATCGCTTTTTGAATTATNACTTGAAATTNCCGAATTAATTAATATTTTTATATCTTTTGAATCAATAAATCCTTTATTATTAATTGTGTATGTAATATTTTCGATTAAAAGCTCAATATCATTNATTTCTTTTTTTAANCCATCAACAATAAGATTATTGCCTCTTAAAACTATGGTGGAATTAAAATGACTTTCTATCACTTTAATATTTTTATCACCAGCTCCTGAAAAAACCATGGGATCAATATCTTTCAACTTAAATGTTTTTTTCATTCTTTTTGTTTCAAAGATAAGTTTAGTTCATTTAATTGCTGATTGTCTACAGATGATGGTGAATTATCCATCAAAGACATTGCTGATGTTGTTTTNGGAAATGCGATGACATCTCTAATTTGTTTTGAACCTACTAGTAACATTATCAATCTATCAAATCCAAATGCCATGCCACCATGGGGAGGTGCACCATATCTAAATGCATTCATCAAAAATCCAAATTTCTCCTCAGCCTCTAATTCATTGATATTCAGTAATTTAAATATTTTAGATTGCAAATCTTTATCATGAATACGTATTGAACCTCCCCCAATTTCATACCCGTTCATTACAATATCATAGCCTAGAGATCTGACTTCACCTGGGTTGGTATCTAANTTTTCTATATCCTTAAAATTGGGAGATGTAAATGGGTGATGCAAGGAATCCCACCTTTGATGCTCTTCATTCCAATCGAATAATGGAAAATCTACAACCCATAAAGGTGCCCATTTATTTTTATCAATCAAATTTTCTTTTTGAGCAAGTNTNAGCCTTAAAGCACCNANTGCTGGTAAAGTAATCTTAGGTTTATCACCTANTATAAAAATTATATCTCCAGATTTTACATCTAAATCAGCAATAATTTTAGACTGAACTTTTTCATTAAAAAATTTACTTATACCTCCTTCAAATTTATTACCATCATTACANTTTATAAATGCCAATCCTTTTACTGAAAATTGNNCTTTCAACCAATCAGTTAATTCATCTATGATTTTTCTACTGTATCCATTTATATTATTAATTTTTANACCTTTTACTATTCCTCCTGAATTTAATATATTTTTAAACGTATCAAAATCAGAGCTAAGGATATAATCTTTTAAGTCAATTAGTTGCATATCAAATCTTAAATCAGGTTTATCACTTCCGTACAAGTTCATTGCCTCGTGATATGTAATGATATCAAAATTATTTGGTAAATCTACATCTAAAATTTCTTTCCAAAGATTTTGTATAAAATTTGTACCAATATTTAAAATATCATCTTGATCTACAAATGACATTTCAATATCAATCTGAGTAAATTCAGGCTGCCTGTCTGATCTAAAATCTTCATCTCTAAAACACTTAACAATCTGAAAGTATTTATCAAATCCAGAAACCATCAATAATTGCTTATATGTTTGTGGAGATTGAGGGAGAGCATAAAATTTTCCCGTATGAATTCTACTTGGAACTAAAAAATCTCTTGCACCCTCAGGTGTTGATTTCATTAAAATGGGTGTTTCAATTTCTATAAAATTATTTTTTGAAAAATATTTTCTTGTAGCTAATAAAGCCTTATCCCTAATTAAAATATTTTTTTGTAAATCTCTTGTCCTTAATTCAAGATATCTATATTTTAATCTATGCTCTTCTGATGCTGAAAATCTATCATTAATATCAAATGGGGGATTGTCAGATTCATTATATACTTCCAATTTACTTACGCTAACATCTATACTACCTGTAGTCATCTTATTGTTAACTGCCTCAACAGGTCTTTTAATAACAGCTCCAATAACTCCTATCACATCTTCAAGTCCTAATTTTTTTGCTACTTCAAATTCCTNTTTATTGCTTTCTTCATTGAAAACAATTTGTGTTATTCCATATCTATCTCTTAAATCAATAAAAATCAGACCACCTAAATCTCTTGATTTAGAAATCCAACCATTAAGGGATACCTTTTGACCTAAATTTTTTTCAGTTAATTCACCGCAAGTGTGGGTTCTTTTTATCATCTCAAGCTCATNTTTTATATTTATCAATTAATATCTACGCTAAAAAATAAAACAATTTAATAAGTTATTCTATTCTAATTATTCAAAATCAATATCAATTAAAATATCATTTTTAAAAAATAGTTTATAGTTCCTATTATCAATTAAATAATTAATCATTTTNTAGGTTCTATCNTCTATTTTTCTACTAATTTCATTTTCAGGACTTCCAAGTATATTTTTAATATCTANTAATNTATCACCAATTAAAATTTCTTTTTTATTAATTATNTCTANNGGGATTTCTTTTTCAGATATTAAANNTCGCATCTTTTCCTGNGTNTTATCAANCATTATCGATTTCNTNCTATNTTCTAAAATATCCATTAATGATTGAATAAATTCATTATTATCAACAGCAATATTTTTAGCAAAAAATAATTTTTCATAAGCAATAATGTTTTCTTTTTTTTCTAGCAAATCATATGCTTCGTTTAATATAGAAATAATCAAATTTGATAATTTTATTTTGATTTGCTCAGGATTACTTTCACCAGTTGTAATTGAATACATATAAAACTCATAAGCTTCTTCATAATTATTATTTTGAAATAAATAATCTCCTTTTTGTAAAAATAATGGATATAATTTTTTATTAACATTTTTACTAATTTTAGGGCTTACTTTAATTAAATCTTTATAAAATTGAATTTGATAATCNATTGAANATTTGTTTTTATTATTANTAAACTCATTTAACATCTTNTCAGCAATAATATACTTTAGTGAATTTACTTTGTATTCTAAATCAAAATCATTTTTATAATTAACTTTATTTAAAGANTTTAATGAATAATCAANCTGATTATTTGAATAAAAANCTACTGCATCTTTATAAAACTTGTAAGGAATTTGGGATTTACTAAATTCAACCATTTTNTCAAGTTTTGATTTATTATATATTTTATCGCTTAATTTATACAATTTNAATTCTTCATAAGAGTCAATATAATTTTTATTAAGCATTTTCATAAATGCTTTATCCCCAAGTGTCTTATTACCTCCATAACCAACTCCAAACGAAAAAATAAGACCAATATTTTCCATATTAAAATNATCTATTCTATTTAAGTTATTCGGTTCATTAATATTGTCTATTTTAAGTGAGGAGAAGCGCAACTCAATTCCATAATGGAAATTAGATTTTTCATTATTATTTTTTGAAATAAAATTAAAGCCTAAACCCANATGATTACTGATCCCAGAACCATTTGCATCTATACCGCTACTATTGTAAAATGATGCACGAGCATAACCCTTAGATAAATATAAATAATTATAGTATCTAGGATTNACCTGCTTTATGAACGTACTGTTAANATTAAATTCATTAAATTCAGGNTCTAAAAAATCTCCATTTGAAAATTCAATTTTATTAATATTTTTATATAATTTATATCCAAAACCAATTTGAATATCAATATTATTTTGAAAATCTTTTAAAAAATTATATCGTAAAAAATCTAATTCAAGAGTCACCATTTTTCTAAATTTTTTACTAGAAATATCAGGGAAATCTATATCAGTTGAATTGTAGGGATTACTTTCTAAGTTATCATTTTCAGATAAAAAATTATCTAATTCATCAAAATAGTTTAGACCACCATATTCATAGTACCCTAATCTAATATCATATGGTAAAAAATAAATAGGCTCTCTAAAAGTCATTTGTTTAAAAGTTTTCTTCCAAAAAGTCTCAAATCTTGTTGTAGCCCAATTTGATTCGTCAAGTTTTACAAAACTAAAAAACAAAAAAATCAAAAATATTTTTTTCATACTATTTCATAAAAAGTATAATTTATTGTAACATGTATATTTAAATATATATTTAAATTTAATACTTGTTTAAGTATTATCATTGTTTATTATGAAAATTAAATTATATAAAATAAAATTAATTTTNTTGCTAGTATCGTTTAGTTATTCCAATANTGGTGCCTTTAGTATAAGTCGAATACATTATGATGGAGGAGGAGATTGGTATGCAAATAAAAGCTCAATACCAAATTTATTAAACTTTATAAAAAATAACACAAATATAAATATTAATACTAATGAGATTAATGTTAGAATTGGCGATGATTCATTCTTTAAAAATAATTTTTTTTATATAACAGGTCATGGAAATATAAAGTTAAAATCAAAAGATATAGTAATTCTTAGAGAACATTTAATGAATGGTGCATTTTTACACGTTGATGATAATTATGGACTCGATAAATCATTTAGAAAACTAGTTAAAGAACTATTCCCNGAAAAAGAATTATCTTTAATACCAAAATCTCATGATTTATTTCATTGCTATTATTCATTTGAAAATGGTCTACCTAAAATACATGAACATGATAATAAACCCCCTCAAGCTTTAGGTATTTTTGAAAAAGACAAATTAATACTTTTATACACATATGAATCTGATTTAGGAGATGGGTGGGAAGATAAAAGTGTTCACAATAATCCTGAAAATTTAAGANAAGAAGCTTTGAAAATGGGNACTAATATTATTATATATAGCATGATACAATAACTATGAATNAAATATTAAAAATCTTATCAAATTATCGCAAAAAAAGAGCATTTAGATTTCTTTTAAAAAGATTTAANGAACTGCTTTTTATATTTGTTACAGTATTTATTATTACAGCAATTTTTGAGAATGTTTTTTATATTAAATCNACACTAAAGGAAAAAATTGCAATTATCTATATAAATTTATTTTTTATTTCTTTAAGCTATTTATTATTANGATTNATAATACATTATTTTTCATTTTTCAANTATAAAAATTATGANGCTATTGCAAANGAAATTGGAAATACTAATAAAAAAATTAAGGATAAATTATTAAATGCACTACAAATTAATAATTTTAAAGATAAATCAAATTCAGATTTAAAAGAATATGCAATTCAAACAATTTATAAACAAATATTAAAAACCGATTTAATTAATTTTTCAAAAAAAAATAAAATTGAGTATACCAAATTATTTTTCATTATTATTTCTTCAGGTTTAATACTATTAATTCCAATTTTAAATCAACCTATAAATAGATTAATAAATTTTGGNAAAGACTTTGANCCGCCTTTACCNTTTACNCTAGAATCTATTACAAAAAATAAATCTATTTTATCTAANGATGATTTAAAAATTGAACTTCAAGCATATGGATCTACGCCAGATACTATCATACTTAACTGGTATGATAATGAAATACTTTATAAAAGAANAATATCAAATAAGAAAAATAAGTTTACGTATACATTTGATAATGTAGAAAAAGACTTTGAATATTGGGCTAACTATGAAAACCCTAATTTTTTTTCCAAATGGGAAGAAATAAAAACAGAAAAATATTTAATAGATATTAAACAAAGACCTGAAATTATTGATTTAGCTTTTAAAATAGAGCCACCTGAATATACTGGTTTAAAAAATTATACTGAAAATTATAAAAATGTAAATCAAATNATAATTCCTAATGGTAGTAAAGTTTCTATTTCTGGACAATCTGATAAGCTTTTAAACTCAGCATGGTTAAAAACTAGTGAAAAAAGAATTNATCTAGAGATTTATGAAAAAAGTTTTAATAAAAAGATTTTTATAAGCGATGAAATGATTTTTTCTCTGCACTGCTTAGATAAAGAACTGATACCAAATTTAAATCCAAAACAATATACATTAACTTTAAAAAAAGATAACCCACCCAATATATCAGTACAAAAACCATTAGATGAATTTGAAATTAATGAANTAATGATTATACCTATTAATGCAAATATTATTGATGACTATGGAATAAAAAATATTTTTATTGAATATCAAGTCTTATCNGAAGATTTTCCAGAATTTAATCAAAATAAAAAAAGGCAAAAAATAAATATTATAGAGGAAAATAATAAAAATTANAATCTGAATTTTAACTGGGATATAAATAATATCGCTATTTCAATGGGAGACGAATTGCATTTTAAAATNTTAGCTATTGATAATAATGAAATAAATGGAAATCAAATCTCTGAATCTAAGTTAATGATAGGAANATTTCCTTCNTTAGAAAGTTTATTTTCAGANATTGAGGATATAGAATCAGAGACTCAAGATATTATGGATGATATAAACTCTTCAATAGAAGAAATTTCAGAAATGACTGAAAATCTAAAAATGGAATTNCTTAAATCAGAAGAANCAAACTGGGAACAAGAAAAAAAGATTGAAGATTCATTTGAAGAAATTGAAAAAATTAGTTCACAGATAGATGAAATTGAAAAAAATATTGAAGAAATAATTAAAAANGCAAATGAAAATCAATTATTTGATAATCAATTAATCGATAAATTTGAAAAATTTCAAAACCTTATTCAGGAAGTAATGAGCCAAGANTTATTTGAAGCTATGCAGGAACTTCAAAATGCATTGAAAAATATGGATATGAATAAAATATCTGAAGCACTTGAAAATTATAATTTTAATATGGAACAATTTGAAAAACAATTAGATCAATATATGNAAATGTTTGAAATGGCGCTTGCTGAACAAAAACTCAACGAATTATCGGAAAAAATAGAAAATATGATTAANAAACAATCAGAAATAATTAATGATTTTTCAAATAATCAAGATGAATATGTAATCGATAAAAAAACATCAAAACAAGAAAGTAGATTTAATGAATTTAATAAAAGTTTAGATGAAACTTCAGAAATTATAAAAAATATATCTAAAAATATTTCAANTGAATTATTAGAATTATCTCAAAGTAATATTAACAACGAAACTAAAGAGCTTCTAAATCAACAAAATCAAAAAATAAGTGAAAATATTTCCCAAAACGCTAAAAGAAATTTAAATGATATACAAGATATCATGAGTGATATAAATCAAAATTTTCAAGANGAACTTTCTAACGAATTNACTGANGA
Source organism: Fidelibacterota bacterium (assembly GCA_002693365.1). Taxonomy (GTDB): domain Bacteria; phylum Fidelibacterota; class Marinisomatia; order SCGC-AAA003-L08; family D37C17. The sequence continues at coordinate 2,136 of NZPQ01000019.1, read as the reverse complement.
GTTTATCAAAATAATTGATAACTTACTTAGCATGTCAAATCAACANGAAAAAATAATATCTGATTCAAATGGAATTANATCAAGAAGTCCTTTTTTAAAAGATATTAATAGGAAACAAGATAATATTGATAGGCAATTAAACCAAATTACAAAACAGCTAACAAATTTATCTAATAGTACTTTCTTTGTAAATCCAAAAATAAATCGTCAAATAGGAGGTCTAAAATCCTCTATTTCTAANTCAATTTCAAACATTGAACAAAAACAAGTTACAACTGCATTCAAGGAACATGAAAAGATATTGAAATATATTAATAATATTACATTTCTATTATTACTATCATTAGAAGAAATGCAATCAAGTGAATCAGCTTCAGGATTTGAACAATTTATGAAGTCTCTTGAAAAAATGTCAAATCAACAACAAGGAATAAACCAAATGTCAATGCAGCTAGGTCAAATGGGTATGATGCAACAAAAATCACTAATTCAGGAATTACTTAAGCAGCAAAGTGAATTAAGGCAACAATTAGAAGATCTAATNGGCGATAACCCTGGAGAAGAGACAGGNGGATTATCAAATGCCGGTGATGAGATGGATGAAGTAATTATAGATTTCAAGAATAATAACGTTAATCGCAAAACTCTTGAAAGACAACAAAGAATTTTATCTAAAATGCTAGATAGTCAAAAATCATTAACTCAAAAAGATTACTCAAAAAAAAGAAAAAGTAAAACTGCTTCTAACTATGAATTAGATTCTAAAAATCTAAATTCTGAGTTNAAAATNATTGAAAANAATAAGTTTTATATTGATGCAATGGAAGCTGCTCTNNAAGANGATATTCCNAATGATTATCAAAATATAACTCGATTATACTTTTTAAATCTTCAAAAAAATAATAATAATGAATAGAATAATCTGCATAATTATATTTTTTTCATTTACGTTTTCTGAATCTATAAAGTATAGATTAACACCACAACAAAATCAAAAAATTCGTCAAGCAAAAACTTTACAAAGAAATGGGTTAAATGAGGATGCAAAAAATATATATTTTGATTTATTTAATGAAAGTCCATTTTTGAAAGAAGCATTTTACCCATTAAAAAAAATACTTAAAAATGAAGAAGATTTTAAAACACTAGAAAAAATTTATCCGCTATATCTAGAAAGTAATAATAATAGTATATCATCTAAAATAGANGTAATAGATATTCTAATCTGGATTNAAAATGAAAAATGGAANTCAATAACTATTGATATTATTAANAATCAATCNNCTAAGGAAAAAAATTTAAAATCATTATTTAATATATTATTAAAAAATAGTAAAAATATAGAATTAGAAAAATACTTAAATGATATTAGAAAAAATAAAGATGTAGATTTTTTTTCATATGAACTTGGAATNCATTATGCNATGGAAATAGAANTAGAAAAATCAATAAATGAGTTTTTATTACATTTAGATCATAATAAAAGTTCATGGAAATATAATATAGTTAGAAATAAAATTCTATCATTTCCTGATATTAACAATATAAATAAAAAAATTGAGTCAATATTAATTAATCATAAATCAGATAATGCAAAGCTTATTTTAGCTGATGTAGCATTNAAAAATAAAAATTTTGTATTATCTTATGAGTTATTAAAAAAATATTCTAATGATGAAAATAAATTATTGGAGTTTATAGATAGCTTGATAAAAAATAAAGAATATGAATTAGCACAAAATATTATCAATGATATTATTAACTCTGATTATAATTCTAAGATAGTTCAAGGAAGTATAATCAAGCTTGCAGAGATATATGAAATTCTTTTAAAAAAACAGGAATTCAATCTTCCAATAAGCTCGAGTATTTATAAAAATCAAATTTTAGATTCTCCATTTATAAAAATAAATAATAAAAATAGCTTATTGCTTGAGAACGCAATAACCATCTATGATTCACTTATGACAAATAATAAAAATTTAAAATCAATTTATAATCTTGCTCAAATTAAGTATAAAATATTAGGTGATCTAGATAGCTCCTATAAACTTTTTAATAATGTAATTTCTAATTCAAAAATCACTGATGAACTTCATTCAAAAGCTATCATTGAAATGATAAATATTATGATAT
>NZPQ01000018.1 GCA_002693365.1 Fidelibacterota bacterium | reverse complement strand
ATTTCTTCACCTAATACCATACTTGAAAACTCAGCAACAGGAGAAGGATTAGTATTTAAAGAAGCAATGTTAATCTTAATATTCACACTATCATTGTTTGGTCCATCACTTACAGTTAATACAATATTAATTTCACTTAAAGATGGAATTTCTATTGTTGGATTACTAACACTTGCATCTGAAAAAACAACATCACTTGACTCCCAAGAATATGATAAGTCAACACCTTCTGGATCAGATGATAAGGAAGCATCTAAAGTTATTATTGAACCTTCTAGAGCATGCCATAATGGAGACCAGTAATTACCAATTTCATTATAAATAAAATCAGCATTAGGTAAAGCAATAGGATTGTCATTATCTGTAAGGGTTACAGTTAAATAATTATCACATGTTGCGCAATAGTGATAACCAGCATTTGAAAAAGAATCAACATCTGGAATTGATGAATTACCATTATCAGGATCTTCATAATAAACCCATTCTGAATTTTCAGAATTAGTTCCAGCCGATGAATTCCAACATACTTGATTTTCAACACTACCATCATTATTTTCTAGACAATCTTCGTTAATATTACCAGAAACCACATTATCTTTTCTAATTATTTGAGCATCTTTTGTGGCTTCAATATTTCCAGCAACATCCCATGCAGAACCAGGNTCAGTNGTNCCACCTATNGCATCAANAAGCTGACCATTTANAACAANAGCAATAGCATCATCACCNCCAGGATTAAAANTAGTCCAATTAATATAATTTATATTTTCAAAATCAATAAGTTCNGCAGCATCANTATTATTTGCAGCTCTCCTNGTGATTGCAATTGCNTCACCAGGATTNATNGANTATCCAGATAAAGAGAAAGTAGTATTACTNCCATCATTTCCCCANGTACCACCATTTGATAGCCTCCAAAGCTCATAATTNTCTAAATCAATANTCTGNCTNGTTGGNTTATAAATTTCAAAATATCTACCATCTGTATCATCNGGATGTTCACAGTATTCACTTATAAAAATACTCTCNCCAATATTTATCTCTGAATTATCTGAACCATCATTAACAGTTAATGAAAAAATATGACTATTTTCGATCTGGAATTNNANTTCCATNATATTGNACNGTAATNTGNGCNTCATTTTCAGATCCTTCNACNATCGAAAAACCACTAGGTATAGTCCATAAATAAGTNAAACTNGAACCTTCTGGATCAAAAGANAAAGAACCATCTAGNTCAAAAGTTGTTCCAAGCTTTACTTCTAAATCAGGACCAGGTATTGCAATAGGCTTTTGATTTGCAACNACTAAAATAGATATNGCCTGAANAGATGAATCTTGACCATCTGAAACNGTTAAATTAATTGTAAAATTTTGATCTGATGTGANATCGTTCGGTGAAGTACANTTCANTATAGATGGATCTTCTTCAANACAATTAAACNCAACTGGTANGTCCCAATTAAATGTCATAATTCCTGTTAAAGAACTATTNTCNTGNGTTCCACTGGCATCTAANATNAATTGNGAATTTTTATTAACAGTTAATGAAGTTTCAACNTCAATAACAGGTGGNAGNTTNACATCNAAAACTGATATTACAATAGTATCAGGCTCAGAATTATAATCTCCATCATTTACAACTAAANTAATTGTAATATCTTCAGCATTATTTCCCAAAACNAAAGTAGGANTCATACCTTCTAAATTAGATTCAAAAAAATCAGANGACCANATATAAGTTAAANTACTTCCTTCAGGATCNGATGATCNAGAACCATCTAACGTTACTGTTGATNCAATAAAATATNTTTNATCATCACCAGCATTTGCCAAAGGAATAAAACAATTATCTCCTCTAACACAAGGATAAACTATAGATGAAATTAAAAATGAAAAAAATAATATATTTCTAAGACACTTATACATTAAAACTCAAAATTNAGTCCAAATTGATGTGTATAATCAAGTACTCCATAATTTACATAAGCATANTCTATCCCTAGACCAAAGCCTTCAGTNTGTAAATTAAATCCTANTCCTAAACTTGCATCGGCTGTATCATGTCCAAAATGAGTTCCNCCTCTAACNAAAAATGTNTCTGATAAACCATANTCAAANCCCATAGCTCCATATAATGTAAAGTCAATTGGATTAATGGCATCAAGTGAAACTAANAGCTTATGATTTTTACTTTTAATAAACTCNCTCTCAGGACCAATAAGCGTATTTGCAAAACCNAATCTAAATGTCANAGGTAATGAAAATGATTCAGCTATCTGTTGACAATAACCTGTTGGTGATTCATCNCATTCAATTTCTAAACCCTCTCCATCATATTTCACATCCGGACCAAGATTATTAATGGACATTCCTAAAACAAAACCGTAAATACCAGTATTAAAGTTCGAACCAATATCAACTGCAAAAGATTGCATTTGCGTTGTATAAATTTGCTCTCTTATATATTTTCCTGTAAAACCTATACGTAATCTATTGGTTACTCTTCTACCATAAGTTCCTCTTAAACATAAACCAGTCATGCTAAATGTTTCACCCGTTCCATCAGGATAAAACTCATTTGTAACATCCATAGATCCTGAATCCAAGAAGAACATATGCAGACCAGCATAATCAACTCCTGAAAGATTAGTAGCATAGCCTAAAACATTGTAACTAATGCCAGCCACATATTGATTAGTAGATACAAATCCCTGCTGACCCATCACAAAAGAAACACTAGCAGGATTGTAAGGAATACCAGAAACATCATCAGCAGCAGCAGTATATGCACCACCCATTCCAATAGCNCTAGTACCTGTTTCTANTTTAAGCCAGTTAGCTGCNCCGGTTGCAACTTTGGTTACAATATCTACATTATCTTGTGCTTGAANAAAAGATACACTTANTAATACTGCTATATAATATGTCTTTAATCTATACATTATCTTACCACCGCAAATTTGCCAAGAAATTTTTCACCCTCAAAGCCAGGTACNTGGTTTTCTACTGAAAAAATGTATAACCCTGGTGCAACTTCTTGATTATTTAAAGTTCTAACATCCCAAAATAAATTACCATCTTCTTCATCATCGTGCTCAAGAGTAACAACTTTCTCTCCTGAAATAGTAAAAATTGTTAATTTACACTTAGCTGGCAAATGGGTAAATCTAATTTGCTTTCTATACTCATTATCTTCAAATCCACTNTGAACAAAGAAAGGATTTGGAACNGCTTTAATATTTTGTGAAATACTTTGAGTTGAATTTGAACCTGANTGCACTGTTACATAATTCTTATCATTATTAGTNCTTCCTCTACTAGACTCAATTGACTGATAGCCATCTGGAGCNGCAAAGCTTAAAGGATTGGCTGTATTTAATTCTTGATTATATATACCATATTCCTCATTGAAGTTACTNATATAATCAGGTGGAATTCCTGTATCATATGCAGTAATGGCATATGTATATTCTTTTCCATCAATAACATTACAATCTGTAAATGAACGCTTTATACCAAGCTCTAAACCATCACTATCAACAGCATCACAGTCTCCAAGTGCATTTGGACCTTTAATTAAATTGTGAACATCAGTTCCGCAAACATTGTAACCNCTAATATCAGGAACTCCATCCTCATTACCTCCCCACTTTGAATCATCACAATCAACAACACTAAATATTGGAGAGTAGCTTAATTGATCTAAATCTGGNAGNAGGCTAAACTCATCAACGGTTATTCTATTATCTTGACAATTATTTTCAACACAACTAACCCAACCTTCTTCATCTTTGCANTCTACTGGCTGAAGAGCTACTGCATTATCATCTAGATATTGACAGTTTTCATGACAAGCANCTAATATATAATATTCAGGATTAGAAATACTNCATTCTCCATGATAATCATTAGAAAAAGTACAATGATTATAATCCTGCTCAGCAGTTAAGTGAAATGATGCATATGGAATCCAGCTATCAGGATCCTCAACATCATAAAGATCAGTATCAGGGTTACCCCATGTCAAACCACCATCAGTACTTCTATAAATATTATAGCCTTCAAAATCAGANTAACCNGTTACAACATCAGTAGAATTTTCTGCAGTATCATCCCAACTTAAATTTATACAATGATGTTGACCATCATACCACTCTTCNTCATTATTCTTCTCTCCAATTGTTGCAGTTAAAGTTGGAGTATCTGGAGAAGTNTANCCTTGATANTGACTATTNTACATNAATTGAGCAAAAGTAGCNTTTTTTATTAAATCATCTCTGTTTTGACCAAAAATAATACAAAAAGAAAATGGAGCNTGNTCACCAACTTCAAGACTAAATGGACCACTGCTCATTTGCAATACAGCATCTAATCCATCAGGGTCATCCTGGAAAAAAGAAGTCTGCTCAAGACCCTCTAANGAATCAAAATGTGGATTAAGAGTATTTGGATCATCTAAAGTAGGATTATCAGTATGAAAATACCAATCTTTCTCATCATCAGATAAGTTAGTTGTATCTCCAGCAATTATTTTATACATAATATCTTCTTTATTTCTTGCTTGTGAAGTCCCAGGATCACCAGCACAACANCCAGCATCACCCTCTTGATAAGTAACGCCAGGTCTATTGTACCATGAAAACCAATGCCAATCAGTCATTTTCAATTTATCACCGGGATATATATCGTTAATACCATCAAGATTTAAATCTACAGCTTCAGTTGCATAAGGTGAATCTAATAACTGAGTTGCGACAATACCTATATCTTCTGGAGGACCAAAAGAATAATCATATATCATAGCNATACTTACCCTTAAAGTATCATCATTAATAACATCGCATCCATCAGGTGATAANTCAGGATTTTTACAATCATAATANTCCATAAAATCATCATCATTAGAGTGAACACCAAAACTTCCAAATCTATTAGATGTAACAACATCTGCATCCATATAAAAACCCATTGAAGTACCTTTGTATGTAAAACCTTTACCTGCATTTAACTTAGTTCCATCAGGCATAACCATACCNTCACCACAAATCAAATTACCATTATTATCAGTTACATATACTTTATTACCATATCTATCTTTTTCAAATGCGCACCATCCATCACCNCTCTCATTTCTAACATTTACTGTTACAAAAATAATATCTTCAGCAAATGAAATTCCATATGAATGAGCTTCGGCCATAACACGCANACCCATCGGGTAACCTGTTTGCTCATACTCATTATTTGTAACCATATTTCCTCTATGAGCCCACCTATCATCAAACTCCATGTAAACATCCATATCTGAAATAAATCTATCGGTGGTCATCCAACAATCATCATTGTATCTTTTAGCAGGAAAACATCCTGTTTCTTCAGGGGAATAACTNTCTGCATACCAACCAGGCCAGGTTGGTACTAATTGACCATCTTCATTGAAATCAGTAGGCCAGGTATCTGACTCACCGCTATGTGCCAAAACAGGGTATGTACCTGTATCTANATAATTTATATCACCAAAAACATCACTTTCATTGATTACAGTGTTATGAGTATTTTCTCTAGATTTAGTTGATGCATGCCAATCAGTATTTGAACTTGGACTCCATCTTGTAAACCAAGATTCTGCTACATTAGAACCATAATAGTCATAATCATCATCTGATGTCCACTCATCTTGGTCATCACCATAATCGTATAAGTCAAAATCATCTAATCTTTGCTTTAAGGAAGGCCTCATTGCCCATGGAAATACAAAACCAACACCTTTACGTAAGAGGTTATCTCCATACACNTTAGCATTATTAGGATCAACATTAAAGTCTTCGCTTTCTTGCAAACTTATCATAACAACTTCATTTAAATTATTTATACAATATTGATTTACATCATTAAAATCACATTCTAATAAAATCTGCTGCCCTTCATCATCAAAACATGTCTGATTTGCAATTTCGTAAGGTGAACATAACTTTTCACCAAGTATACCATCGTCGTTATAAGCATCAAATATTACGCTAACAAAATTTGTATCACCATCTTCATACCATGAAAACCCTGGTATAGTATTATTTGGATCTTGGTATGCTTCATTTGAGCACCATATAACATACCCATTATCACCTGCAGGACATGCTGGATTAGAATCGTTATTATACCAATCATAAAGATATGAATAACTTTGACCAGGAATCCCAGCAACAAAAGCTACTGCAGGTAGATAAGTATAGTTACCCCACAAACCAGGTGGATGATGATCCCAATCTATTATCCTTCCATAGTTTGTTATTGCTGCTTGTGCCTTACCTTTTAACAGATATCCCCTAGCTCTATCATTCATTGGATTTGAAGGGAACCCAAACTCTCCAACCTTACCAAATGATTGACCTGACATAGTGCTAGACCAAGGATGACCTGCTGAATTATTTTTATCTACAAGCTCACCAGAAAATAAAAAGTTACAAAAAAGAAACAGTACATAAACTGCCATATATGATTTATTATATTTCATTAGTTAATATCAATCCTTACAAAAAAGTTAATCTCTCTATTATTCGAGTAATACCACGGCCTATCATAATAAGATCCCGATAACTCTCTCCCAATATTTTTTTCATAGTATTCTCCAGGTCTATCAGGCCTTCCTGTTAATGGATACACAGAGAATGGATACGGCTTATCAAATAAATTAAAAATATTCATTCCAAACATAACCATATTATCGCCAACTTCAAATTCTTTTGATATTGACATATCCATGGTTATCATAGCAGGTGCTCTTTTTGAATATTTATTTTGAAGATCTTCCTCAGGTTTATCTCCATTAAACTTTAGTGGAGTGTACGGCTCTCCAGATTGAAAGAATGCTGTCAAACCTCCATTCAAACCCCATGGAAGTTTTGTTGAGTATATACTCATAGTTAAGTCATGAGTCCTATCATAAGGCATTAAAGTTTCTTGCTGAGGTGCATCTACTTCAATCGCTCCAAATGCAGCTGCATCATACTCACTGCTAGCTTTAGCAGTTGAATATGTATACTGAATCATAGTATTAAAAACTCTTCCTCTGTTCTCTAAGCTAAAATCAAAACCTACTGCAGTTCCAAAGTCACCATTTTTAGCTACTTTAAATTCATAGACTCCAGACTTATAATTATTTGCTGTGGTCAACTGATCCATATCCTTAACCCATAAACCACCAGTAAAAGCCCATCTCCTACTAAACTGAACGTTAAAAGCTAGCTCATATGATTGCGTTCTACCAGCAGTCATTGTTGCATTACCTATACTTTGATTCGATTGACCAGCATCCTCAAAGGCTTGCTCTGGATCTTCAAGCTTACTAACATTTCTATAAATAAACTCATAAATCGGTGTCTGATAATACAAACCATAATTAAAAGTAAATGTTGCACCATCTGCTATCACATGACTAATACCTATTCTTGGGCTTACTTTATAAAGCCAATCTGAATCTTTAAAAATAACATTTGAATAATTATTTGTTTCAGAAATATTTGATGTTGTTGATTCACCTTCATCCCAAATATTATTTTGTGACATAGCTACATTTTCTTCATTTAAAATTTGCCAGTCAGATGGAACCGGAGTAGTGTTTGGATCACCATCATTTGGATTAAAATCAGGATTATATTCATAATTATCATCAATTTTAACCTGAGACCCGTCCCATATCTGACCATCTTGACTGTTGAATCCTGTATCAACATAATAGTAATCCCCAGGACACAAAGCATTTCCAGTTTCTGGATCAACATCTTGTCCACAATCATAGTAGAAGTGAGGAGAATATGGTGAGAAATCACCATCAGGAGCTGCCCATATCTTAGTATTATACTGAACAGCATCTAGCCTAACACCAGCATTCACAACCATCCAGGGTACTTCAAAAGTGTTTTGGACATAAAAAGCAAATTCCTCAGGCTCAACATAAGAATTCCAATCACCATCTCCATTAAAGTCATCAAATGTTTCACCGGGGAAATAAGCTAGCTGACCAGTGCAGGGATCTTCATAATATCCAGGACCATCCCAAACACCATTACCTTCACCAAAATCAGGTTGATTACACTGCGCATTAATCCACTCCTGATCATCTACACCAAAATCATTCCATTGCTCAGCAAACCTTTGTCTGAAAGCTGAAGCATCATCCCATGGATCTTTAATTTCATAATAATCCAATTTATGTGATTTATAATCGAACCCTACTCTAGTTCTCCATTTTTTAGTTAACTGATTAGTATAATCAAATCTAATTTCATCTGTTTGAGCTGTAGTTTCACTAAAATATCTATCAGTTCCGCCAAATATATTCTCCTCAGTCCAAAATCTGAAATACAATGGTCTAGGATCTTCAAAAATAGATTCCGAACCAAAATATCCTAAAAATCCAAAAAATGGATTAATTGTCATTGCTGGAGACAAGCCCTCAAAAGCAAGATAAGCACCTGAGGCATCATAAAAACCTTCACTGTCTACATACATTTCCGGTGTTAACCAATAATCTCCATCTCTAAAGATTGATTTTGTAACTAATTCAGGGCCATCCCATACTCCATCACCATTTAGATCATCATCAGTAGCATTATATGTTCCGTCCTGATTCATATCTGTAGTAAAAACATCTGAAGATCCAGGTCCATCATATAAACCATTTTGATTGTTATCAATAAATGGCTCTGCTACCCTCCAATTATAGTTCCCAGGTGTTGGAGCACCGTAGTACCATCCACTTGTAAACTCATCTGGACCATTACCATCTTTATAGTCGTAATAAACAATTTCTCCACTATTATTAAAGTGAAATGGTCTAATTTCCGGATTATTCGGATCAGAATAATCAGAATAACCAGCAGGATAAGAATATTCATACCAATCTGGAAGACCATCATTATCATTATCTTGCCACCTCACCCCAATAAACTGGTCTTGAATGAAATTAGAGACCCTAAGTGTATAAAAAGATTTAGTATTAATCGTGTGATTAAACTCNAAAGCTGTTCTTTCTGTNTCTCTAAATAATTCTTGTCTTCCATCATCCCAATATATATATGCAGGATTAAAGCTTTTTCGATGAGCATCAACAACCCATCTAGATAAAGTTAATTTATGCTGGCTGGTAAAATCATAAACTAATTTAGCAAAAACATCATTTGTCTTATCAAATCCAAANGATTTATAACCCGCAATATTATCCCAAGGCCAAGTATAATTATATCTATTTAGCTCCCAATCAACATCATCGTAAAGTTCNACTATATCATTTATATAGTAAAATTCATCTGGGTCAAACTGATAAACATTATCATCAAACTTTAAAACTGTTTCAGCACCCCTGCTTGTAAACTGGCCTGATATCCAAAACTTTGCTTTTTTCATAAAAGGCAAAGGNCCTCCAAAGCCTACATTGTAATCATTATAATCTCTAAGCTCATCATATCTACTNCCCAGGGCATCTCCTAGTAGNCTGGTGTCATATTGGAATTTAAATGAATANTTATTTGTTCCTGACATAGTATGTAGATTTGATACAGCTGACATAGCATCACCATATTCCGCATTAAAACCTCCAGGTTGCCAGTCAAATTCTCTAATTGCAAACTTATTAAGTCTAGTACCATTACCGATACCACCNTAAATTGGATTTCTAATATACATTCCATCAATCATATAAGCAATCTCACCAGACCTACCACCTCTAACGTGGACTTCTTCAAGACCTCTTTCAGCATGNTCAGGAATTCCTTTNGCTTTTGAATCTATNTTCACTACACCTGATTGAAGATTATAAAGCTCAGAAACATCTCTAATTGGAAGGGTCTCAATTGCNTCTTTACTAACTGTAACTTTTTTAGATGTTGTTCCTTTTTCTACAAGCGCTCTTTCACTAGAGACATAAACAACCTCTCCCTCAACAGATGCTTCCGGGAGAGAAACATTAAGCCATTGAGTTTGATCCATTACGACGCCGACATTTTCCATTACTTTTGTTTGATAACCAATCATTAAAAATCTAACTTCATATGTTCCTACTGGAATGTTTAATAAAATAAAATTACCATCAATATCTGCGGCTGCACCTTTTTCTAACTCCGGTATGTAAATTTGAGTTCCAACTAAAGCTGTGCCATCTTCATCTGTAACTTTACCTCTTATTGTTCCATCAGTTCCAGGAATCAATATGCTAAAAAAGATTAAAAATAATATATGTTTGTAAAACTTCATATTTAAGGCATTTCAACTCTTTGCAAGCCAAATGTATTGTTTATTTTATAAGGCTCATAATTAAATTCTTCAACTTCATCTAAATTATTTAATTCAACTTTGTTTAAATTAAATAAATTCCAATTGCGACCAACAAATAAATCATTTGAAGGAGTCTTGTATTGAATGCTTGATACTGGAACCCAAGGTACATCAACCCATGGNAAATTATCCCAATAGATTGACACATCTTCTCTNACAATACCAAAGCCAGGCTTTAAATATGTTTCACTTCGCAGTTTATAGCTCATNCCTGGGCCTATTGCAGTAGTTTCAATTATTCTNTCNACTAACAAACAATTTGGAATAGCATTTGTTTCAGTACTGTAACATGATTCATTAGCGCTATCCCAAGCACACCAATAAAATTCATCATTACCACANATATCCTCATTAAGTAAAACACAATTAGGATCAAGTACATTATGTTTTAAGGAAGCTGTTGCTTTTTCAACAGTATATTGTTTTAAAATATTATAATTTGCTGTATCTGAATAAACTTGAGACATAGATTGAAAGGACTGTCCAGCTACAATATTCCCATTNGANGAATATAAAAGTGTATCAGGCTCAAGATGAACAGCCTGCCAAAAATCTTCATCTGAAAAATCTCCAATATCTTGTGGATAGGAATATCCTGGTAAAAAATGATAATATGGATGTACCATTTTTACAATATCACGATCTGAATCTTTGAAAATNAAGTAATCATAATCTGCGGTTCCCGATGAATTTGTAAAATCAGTTTTCACCAAGTGGTATTGATTCAAAACAGAACTGTAAAAATCTTCTAGATTATCTACTAAAGATAAATCAACACCTTCNTCAAAATCNAATTGATCTATAATAGTATTTGATTTGACAGTATTTCTTGATTCAACGACTGAATCAAAAACAGTTATATCTTGAACCTCATATGTATCTAAAATTACTTGGATTTGATCTGCTCCAGTCTCAAAACCATCGGTATATGATAATTGTTTGGTAATTATGTAATCAGGAGATTTAACATAGGGCGTGTAAGATAATGAATAACTTAACTCGTTTGAGTAATACTCAACATAATCAATTACTTTATTTAAGTCATCGTCGGGCAACGAATTATCAATATACGATCTTGCTTGCTCGCCAACTTCAAATTCACCATTAAATTCCGTACCGGATAAATTTGATTCACTGTAGTTATCTCCATTTGGATCTAATAATTCTACCCAATAAGAATCATCAGCAAGCTGACATGTTGAAATATCACATGAATCTAAATCATCATTCCAAGTACACTCATATGAAAGACAGCAATCTTCTTTAGACCCTGAAAATCCATTTAAACATTCACCATAATTATAGTCTGAAAAACTAGCCGCTGAAATATCTATTTCCGTAATTTCACCATCTTTATTTAAATCACCATCAACAAAACCATCTCCACTAGAATCAACCATCAATCCTAAGCTAGTTAAATAATCATCGCATGATGGTATATCATTATTAAAATCATCAAATTCGCATAAACAAGACCCTTGTCCATCTTCGAAAATATCAAAACATCCATCTGAGCCTGAATCAAAGAACTTACCAATAGGTAATATCTGCTCAAAAGCAACAGGACTTGATTGAACTTCATATGTAACGACTAATCTATCTGGAGCATCGCTTCTTTTATAAAGATTTTTATAATCATAGTCATTTGAACATGAACCACCATAGCACAATTCTTCATCATCCCACAATCCATTACCCTTATCACAAAAAGTAATAGCACCATCGGTTGACTCAAAACCCTGACAATCTTGATTAGTGTTCAACGATTCTTCNGCATCACGCGTTCCATTACAATTTCTATCTTCAAATGGCTCTATATTTTGATTATCATTAACACCCCAAAGACCGTTTGGCGGCTCATTTTCTTCCAAATAATATTCAGCAGAATCATGTAAGTTATTTCCTCTATCACAAAAAGCTTCATCACTTAATTGATCAAAACACCGACCAGTCAATCTTGAATCAGATAAATAATAGTTCCANCACATGGAATCAAACGAAGTGTTAATACCATTATTTGAACAGAAGCTTGCACATGAATTATCTGGATCTTGAGTCCACTGACCTCCTTCGCCTATACACATATCTTCAAAATCACTCATTTTCAACTCTGGACCATCTTTTCGGTAGTTATCATTACAATCAGTAGATTCTTTAAACATTAAAGCATCATCATCAGATATATATGTACTCTTAACTTTATATTTTACCTTCCTTTTAGCTCTAACTTCATCATCATTACTCAAACTATCAATAATAACATAGTTCCTTTGGGAAAATTGTTCATTATCAACAAGTATGATATCTCCATAAATTGTATTTAAAACTGTATCAACTAACGTTACCCAATTTTTTTTATTGTAGCTATATTGATACAAAAAAGATGAACTATACTGGTCTGCTGACTCAGTAGTAAAATTATACCTACCCTGATTAGAGTTCCATGTAATATTTTTTATAACAGAAAAAGGATTAGAGTTTGTCGATAGCTCCGACAAAGAATCTTGAACAGTTTCTGATTCTAAAGATAAAGATATAATATCCTGAGTATCAAACTGATAATTTTCTCCAGAATCATCAATAATTAAGACCTGATTTGTTTGATTGGTTATTGAAGTTACTGGGATTCCAACAAAGTAATTATCATTAAAAGACTTTAATGTTAAAATATTTGAGGGATCATTAGCATCATGATTTCCTGATGCTAATTGAAGTGCATTGAACTTATAATAATCAATTTCAAAAGCATTACTAGATGAAAAATTATAATAAACATCATCTAAAGCATAACATGAATAATCATCAGGACATCCATCACCAAACAAGTTATTAATAAAAGGAGGCTCTTCAATTGGAGGATTTACAATAGTAGTACCATCTTTATCACAAGATAAGAATAAAACAAAAAAACCTAATAAATAAATTTTAAAATAACTAAACAAGCCAATCCTCTATATCGTGAAAATTATAAATTAATCACAATTTTAATTTTTTCTATATTTTGATAAACCGCAAAACTGACATTAGATAATAAATTCTAATGAAAACCTAATTAAAAAGTAACAATTTATTATGATTATATAAAGGAAAAATTAAGAAACTTATCTTAATAAAGTCATTTTCTTAGTTATAGATAAATCTGAAGTATTTAATTGGTAAATATAAATACCTGAAGGCAAATCTTCGTTCAGCATATTTTTTGCATTCCATTGAAAAGAATAGGTTCCCTTAACTAGATATTGTGAAACCAAATTATTTACAACCCTACCCTTAATGTCATAGATATTTAGGACAACATAATCATTTTGAGATAAAACAAATTCAATATTAGTAACTGGATTGAAAGGGTTTGGGTAATTTTGCTTTAGAATCAAACTAGTTGGTATCTCAGCGCTTAGATAATCATTTTCAAATGGAACATAACTAAAATCTAAAGCATAGGTCAAGCCATCATCAGGATTAAATGTAGACCATACGACATCACTCACACTATGTATATAGCCTTCATATTCAAGATTTGCTAAAAACCCACATCCAGGAGTAAGCGAATTTTCTGAACTAAAATCTCCAAAATAGCTAGCTTGGAATATTGTTAAATTGCCAGAATCTGTTTGAAATGGAGAAAGATATACTTCCCAATTTTCATCATCAAAAAATGTGTACGAAGTTATCCCAGGGCTATCCACAACGTATTGACTCTGGCAAGAAAAATCTCCCGTATTTTCATCATCATCCCATATACCATCATTATTTAAGTCTACCCATGCATCACTACACCAATTAATTGCAAAACTGACTGTATGAACAGGAGTATCTAAAACTGCATTATTGTACAGAATTTCCAAATCATTTCCAATAGTACTATTGTCACTATCTTCAATTCCAACAAATGTAAAGCTATTATAATTTTCTTCTAAAGGATGAGCAAAACAAGATTCATAATAAGAATCATCAACAATCCTTGCAACTGAATAAAGACCAAATGAGCTGATATTTGCAACGCACTCACCATTACTACAGTTTGATGTATTTACTCTTTCCCATGTTTCATCATTTTCATCATCTAATTTTACAATTGAGAAACCACTTCTTAGATTTTCATTATATAAAATTGAAATTGTTGCTGGTTCAGATAACTCCAAATTGTAAGGCTCAAAAGAATACGTATCTCCAAACAACTCAAAAACATCATATGCTAAAGGCAAATCATCATTAAAATAAGCATAGATGCTTAGTTCTACTTGATTAACTTCTGGATCGATATTAAATGAAGTACCCTGAGAAATCTGTATATTTAAATCATCTGAAATAACAACAACCTCATCTTCTAAAGTCTGACCATTTTCAGATAAACTAATGCTATACTGACAGCTAGTACTATCCCCACCACAAACTCCACAATCATCTAAAACATTACCTGCACAATCACAAAAACCATCAATAATTCCTGGCCCATTACATACATCGCATTCATCAAAATAACCCACACAATCATCAACATCATCACAGATACCATCATCGTCTAAATCATTATCAAAATCATTAGGACATGCATCTACATCACCGCATATTCCATCACCATCTATATCATTATCAAAATCATTAGGACATGCATCTACATCACCGCATATTCCATCACCATCTATATCATTATCAAAATCATTTGGACATGTATCTACATCACCGCATATTCCATCATCATCTATATCATTATCAAAATCATTTGGACATGTATCTACATCACCACAAATTCCATCACCATCTATATCATTATCAAAATCATTCGGACATGTATCTACATCGCCGCATATACCATCACCATCTATATCATTATCAAAATCATT
>NZPQ01000017.1 GCA_002693365.1 Fidelibacterota bacterium | reverse complement strand
TTGATTAAAATAGCTGAATCTATTACCAGGAATCAATTTATTTGAAGTGATTCAGAGTACTTAGAAAAAGTTTTATAACTTCTTAACACATCCTTATCAATATTTTTAAAAGATGGACCTCCTAAGTATAATTCTATATTATATTTTTTTGCAAGGACGCTTATATCATTTAAATCTTGATTTGTCTTTTTTAAATTATCTTTTACAGTTGCAGTACAACATTGTCTATCACACAAATAAATAAAAATAGCTTTGTATTTTTTGGTACTAAGCAGTTTTTTGATATCTTTTATGGATGTATTTGCGCCACAATTATGGACATTGTAGTTTTTATTTTCAAGCAATATTTGAATCATATCTATTGGAAGATCGGGAATATCGTTCTCCAAATTCAGGCATAATATATTTTCTTTATTTTCTGAAGAACTATCACTTACTGTTAATTTAAAATTATTTAATGCTTTTGATACAATTTTTCTTGCAATATGCTCTTCTGCGATAGATACTTCTCTTCTATCTAGTTTGTTTTGGATTTCCACAAGTATTTTTTCAACATAATTATCCATCAAATCAGTAAGAGGTGTGCCGTCTAAAAATAATTGTACGAAAATCAACTCTAAAGATTTTGCATCATTTTTAAAAACATGATTAACTGAGTCTGAAATCACTGTTTTCCTATTAACATTATATGGAATCTCACTTGAATTTATCTTTAAACCTTGCGTATTTGCAAAATTCATAACGTTTTGGTAAGAAAATTTTCTATGTCCCCCAGCAGATGAAATGCACTCAATTTTCCCACTAGTAGCCCAGCGCCTTACCGTCGATTCATTGACATCAAAAAGATTGCCAACTTGCTTTGTGTTTAAGTATTTTTTATTTGTCATAATATATAATATATAAAAAAAAATGCACGTAATGCACGAATTTATTTGCATTATTAAAAAAAGTGTTTTAAATTAAATCGTGCAAAACGTGCAATGAAAGGGAAAAGATGATATTAAGTTTTAAACATAGTTCGCAGTACTCCTCCTTAAAGAATCTGGAGACATTATTTATAAATATCATCATGAGAATAGCCCTTCAAGTAGTGTCAAATGTGAATGATGGATCCAGATTCTTAACTATAAACAAATAGATATGTACATTTTATTAATAGTAAATTTTTTTATTAGTAGTTTTATGTTAGGTTTAATACTAGTAACTCAAATTGTATCATATCCTCTTTTTTTAAAAGTTGAAGTGGACAATTTTTCTATTTTTCACGATGATTATGTTAGTAGGATCTCTTTCATCGCAGTACCTGTTATGTTAGGAGAGTTGTTCATTTCAACTTTAGTTTATTATTATTTTAATACTTTTTTTGGATTCATGATTTTACTATCTATTATTTTAATTTTTATTTCAACTTTTATTATACAAGTACCTTTACATAATAAATTGAAGCTTGCAAATAATAGAAAACATATTATAAAATTAGTTAATACTAATTGGATAAGAACCTTTTTATGGTTCGTTAAATCTATATTTTCAATTTTAATAATTTTTAAGGAAATAATATGAATATCGTAATTATTGGAGCAACAGGTGGTATAGGTAAATGTTTAAGNNTAGAATTATCNAANAANAANTCTCTNTTTTTAGGATCAAGAAATTCAGATAATATTTCTAAGTTAATTAATAGCGAAGATANTGGNAGTTCAGTATCTGGATNTTCAGTTGATGTTACAAGTTTTAATCAGATTGAAAATTTTNTAAATCAAGCAAATGANTATTTAGGCTCTATCGATANAATAATAAATTGTGCTGGTTCACTTATTTTGAAACCAGCTCACTTAACTTCAGAAGAAGAACTTGAAAAAACTTTTAAAGTAAATGTTTTTAGCTGTCTAGGACTATTAAAATATGGGTTCAAATTTATGAGAAAAAATGGAGGCTCATTTTTATTTTTTTCAAGTGCTGCATCAAAAGTTGGTTTAAAAAATCATGAGACAATTTCTAGTGCTAAAGGTGCAATATCATCAATGGTAGTATCAGCTGCATCTACCTATGCAAGATATAATATTAGAGTAAATGCCATTGCACCAGGTTTAGTTGATACGCCTTTGACTGAAAGTATAATTAATAATAAATTATCCTTAGATTATTCATTGAATTTACATGGTTTAAAGCGTGTTGGGAAACCTGAAAATTTTATACCTATTGTTAAATCATTAATTGATGTAAAGTCTGATTGGATTACTGGTCAAACAATAAGTGTTGATGGTGGGTTATCAAATATTAAATCAATGTAATTATTTTTTTTAAAAAAGAAAGGGCAAATCATGGTTGATTTTAATTATTTAGTTGAGGCATTAAAGATTGTTGTTACAGTAGCAATATTTTTTGTCTGGTTCATTAGATATGATAATATTAGAAAAGAGTTCGAATTGTATGGCTTCCCAACTTGGTTTAGAGATCTAGTTGGTATATTAAAAATTTCATTTACTGTAATGTTACATTCAAGCTTGGTAGAAGTTGTAATGATAGGTTCATTTGGAATTGTTATTTTAATGTTAGGTGCTGTTGTAAATCATATTAGAATGGGAAGTAGTTTTAGAGTTTATATTGCTTCTGTTGCAATGCTAGTTATTACATCGATTATTTTTTTACAATCAATGGAGTTAATTTAATTGAAAGGAATAAATGAAAAAAAATAAATCATTTATAGTTGGTTTTTTAATTTCAACTTTTATTTTTCTTTTCATGGGTCAAACCTATGAAAAATCAAATAATCAAAGGTACCATCTAAATAGTCACTTAATCCAAGGTTATAATACTATTTTTTATGAAACAGTTTTTGATACTTATACTGGAAAGATTGTCGATAGAAAATGGTATAATGAAAAAGACTTTGAAAAAAGTAAAAATACTAAAACAACTTATTGATTATGTTAATGCAAGAAAACTATCAAGAAATAGCTTTATTCCCTATTAATCTTTCAGTCTTACCATATGAGAAAGTCAATCTTCATATATTTGAAGATAGATATAAAAAGTTAATAAATCATTCATTAGATGTAAATAAAACTTTTGGTATAGTATATACAAAAAATAAAGTTATGTCAAAAATTGGTACAGTAGTTAAAATTAATGAAATCTATAAAAAATATGATGATGGAAGATTTGATTTATCAGTTAAAGGTTTAGAAAGATTTAAAATTTTAAAATCATATAAAGAGCACGAATTATGGAATGCTAAAATTAGAATTTTAGATGAATCTTATGAAGATATTGATAAAAACTATTTTAATTTAGTTTTAGATAAGTATTTAAGATTAATTTTGTCAAGTAAGCTGAATAATAATATATCTCAATACATGAATAAAAAAACATCATTTGATTTTACAAAAGATGTTATCCTCCCAAATTCATTAAAGCAGGATTTTCTAGAATTAGAGAATGAGCAAAAGAGAATGAACTATATTGATATCTTTTTAGATAGTCTACTTGATAAGAAAAAATTCCCAGGTGATAATGGTAACTTCACAAATGAAGTTTACAATTAATTCATTTATAAGATAAATAGTTTTCTAAATAAAAATATAGTTACAAAAATCAATAAAGTTCCCAAAAGACTCATAAATAAAAAAATTAAAAATCTTATAATTAATATTTTCATTTAGCAATAATAATTATAGTTTTTATAAAGATTTTTCTAAGATATTATTAATTCTCTTTATGAAATCTCCTGGATTCTCTATTTTGATATTACTTACAAGTAGTGCCTGATCAAAAAGTAAAAATACGGAATCTTTAAATTGTTTATTATTTGACATTTTAGACAATTTTTTAACAATTTTATGTTTTGGATTAATTTCAAAAATTGGTTTTACTGTATCAAAATTAGCTTGTCCCATTTGTCTCATTAAATCTTGCATCTGTGCAGTCGGATCATTACTATCTGCGACTACACAAGCAGGAGAATCAGATAATCTTTTTGATGATATGACGTCTTTGACTTTATTATCTAAAACTTTTTTAATTTTCTTTATTAAGTCATCAACATTAGTAGACTTTTTATCTTTTTCACTATCTTTATCATCAAGTTCTTCAAGAGCATTTGCATGATTGATTGATTTAAAATCAAAATCTTTATACTTATGCATTCCACTACCAAAAATCATTTCATCAATTTCATGATCCATAAGAAGTACTTCTATATTTTTACTATTACAAACCTCCAAAAGAGGTGAGTTTTTAAGTTCATTGATTTTGGCGCCAGTTAGAAAGAATATTGATTTTTGATCTTTAATCATATTCTTCACATATTCATCTAAAGTAATGTAATTATCATTTTTATTAGTTTTAAATAACATTAAGTCATAAAGTAAATCTTTATTTTCAAAATCTTGATATAATCCTTCTTTTAGAGGTATACCATACTGTTCAAAAAATAAAGTATAGTCATCTCTNTTCTTATCTAGAAGATTTTTAAATTCATTTAATAATTTTTTGACACTGTTTTTTTTGATTTTTTCTAAAATTTGATTTTTTTGAAGAATTTCTCTGCTAACATTAAGAGGTAAGTCTTCAGAATCAATTATACCCTTTACAAATCTAAGGTAGGTAGGCATTAATTCTTTATCATCATCAGTTATAAAAACTCTATTTATATAAAGTTTNATCCCTGATTTATAGTCTGCTCTAAACATATCAAATGGAGCCTTTTTAGGTATNTAAAATAAAGTCGAATAAACTAAATTTCCCTCNGCTTGGGTATGAATATATAAAAGAGGATCATCAGAATCAGAAGATATCGCTTTATAAAACTCATTATAATCTTTCTTTTTTATTGANGATTTACTTTTTTTCCAAAAAGCAGAACCTGAATTAATTTGTTCAGTTTTATTNTCAACTTTTTTATCAACCTCTTCAGTNTATTGAAGTTCAATNGGAAATGCAATATGATCAGANTATTTTTTTATTATATTNTCAATNGACCATCTNTTNGCATATTCGCTNCCATTATCATTAAGATGTAATATAATTTTAGTTCCATTTTNTTCTTTTTCTGCATCTGTAATATTAAAACCTGTTTTTCCATCACTCTTCCATTTATATGCTTTTNAATCNAGAGCTTTTTTTGTAANNACTTCAACATTNTCTGCAACCATAAANCAAGAATAAAACCCAACTCCAAATTGNCCAATTAGATTATTATCTTTTTTTGAATCTCCAGATAATTGTTCTAAAAATTTTTTAGTTCCACTNCTAGCAATTGTTCCAAGACTTTGTACAAGATCTTCTTTATTCATTCCTATACCATTATCTTCAATTGTTAATGTTTTTTTCTTATCAGTATTTATGAAGGAAATTGATATTTTAGGATTAAAGGTTATTTTTTTATAATTTTTATCTGTGACTGTTAAGTATCTTAACTTATCAAGTGCATCTGATGAATTTGAAATAAGTTCTCTTAAAAAAATTTCTTTATTTGAATATAAAGAATGTATAATTAATTGTAATAATTGAGATACTTCTGTTTTAAATTTTTGTTTAGCCATAAAATTTATATTCCTTTGTTTAATATTTATGAAAATTAAAAATAAAATAAAAATATATGCAATATTATTGTATGTTTTTTAATTACAATAAAATTATTTAAATTTAAAAATGGAATTTATTAATCTTGTAGATACATTAAATGATAACAAGTTATTGTTATCTTTAATATATGTTCTTCTCTCATTTATATTTGCATTTATAATTGATCAAGTTTTCATTAGGGTATTTAGAACAGTTGTAAAAAAATCAAAAACAAATATAGATGATCAAATTGTAGAAGTTTTACATAAACCTTTATATTTTACAATTTTATTCTTTGGTCTAAGTATATCAATTAAGCTGCTAGGACCATCAGAATTATTAATGTTTTATATTGATGCATCATTTAAAACAATTATAATTTTTG
The DNA here is from genome assembly GCA_002693365.1 of Fidelibacterota bacterium. Classification (GTDB taxonomy): domain Bacteria; phylum Fidelibacterota; class Marinisomatia; order SCGC-AAA003-L08; family D37C17. The sequence continues at coordinate 95,958 of NZPQ01000017.1, read as the reverse complement.
CATGGTCAACCTCAATATATAAATCCTTTATAATTTTAATAGAATGGCTATCTAGGAAGACAGATTCATTTAATTTTATCCAATTAAAAACAATTCCATTGTTTGAAAATTTAGGTAAAATAGTAATTTTCCTATTATTAATATATTTTGTTATGTTAAGTTGGGGTATTGATGTTACAGCATGGGTAGCATCAGCAGGTATACTTAGTGTTGTTATTGGTTTTGCAGCAAAAGACACACTTGGAAACTTATTTGCGGGGATATTTATCATGGCTGATAGTCCATATAAAGAGGGAGATTATATTAATTTAGATACTGGAGAAAGAGGTTTTGTTCGTAATATCGGTATCAGATCAACACGTATATTAACTAGAGATGCTGTTGAAATTACAATTCCAAATTCTGTAATAGCAACATCAAAAATAATTAATGAAAGTGGAGGTTTTTCGGAACAAGAAAGAATTAGAATCACTGTTGATGTAGCTTATGGTACTAAAATTGATGAAGCTAAACACATAATGTCTCAAATAGCACTAGATTCTGAAAACGTTTGTAAAGAACCAAAGCCAGTTGTTAGATTCAGAACTTTTGGAGAATCTGGATTAACTTTACAATTATTAGCTTGGATTGAAAAACCAGAATCAAGAGGTAGAGTAATAGATGAATTATCAACATTGATTTATGAATCTTTCAATAGAGAAAAAATAGAGATTCCTTTCCCTCAAAGAACAGTACATATTAAAAATACAGATAGTTAAAAATAAATTTATGAATGAAAATTCAAAAATATCTGTAAATAAAGATATTTCAATTGCACAAACTTTACCATCTTACTTTTATACTTCGGAAGATATTTTTATCAAAAGTATTGATAATATTTTTAAGAAATCCTGGCAATTTGTTACTCATAAAAAATTAATACAAAAAAAAATATATCCATTTTTTTTTATGAAGGGTTTAATTAACGATCCTTATATTCTTATCTCTGAAAATAATTTGCAAATATTAAGTAATGTTTGCACTCATCGAGCTGCATTATTATGCTTAGATGAATCTAATAATAGTAAAATTAAATGTAATTACCACGGTAGGGTTTTTAATTTAGAGGGTCAGCTCATAAAACATTATGGATTTGAAGGAGTGAAAAATTTTCCTTCCTCAACAGATAATCTTATTAAAATTGAACATTTTAATTGGAATAATTTTATTTTTTGTTCAAAAGAATCTAATATAAATATTAAAAGTGTTTTTAATGATATAGAGAAGAGATTACCAAATTACAATTTTGAAAATTTATTGTTTAGTTCAGAATCATCAGAAACATACTATGTTGATGTACACTGGGCATTATATTGTGAAAATTATTTAGAAGGTTTCCATGTACCTTTTGTCCATAAAGGCTTAAATGATGATATTAATTATAATAAATATGAGACAATAACTTTTGATGATGCAGTACTTCAAATTGCTAAAGATAAAAATGATAAAATTTATGCTCATTATTATTGGATTTTTCCAAATTTAATGTTGAATTTTTATGATTGGGGTCTTTCTATGAATATTATATCACCTTTAAAAAAAAATAAAACAAAAATAAAATTTTTATCATTTCCTAAAATTGGGATGGAACAACCCAAAGATATTCCATCAGGAATAAATACTGTTGAGAATGAAGATCAAAAAATAGTTCAAAGTGTTAGTAAAGGTATTCAATCATCAAATTATTCTAGAGGTAGATTTTCTGTGAAACATGAAAAAGGTGTCCACCATTTCCATAGATTAATTTCTAAATATTTAAAATAATTTATTACAAAATTTTACTAAAATTAATTGTGGTATTATAATACTTTTAAATATGAACATTCTTTATAAAAAATACATTTATAATTTTTTGCAGTTTATTATAATCTTTCAATTTTGTTTTGGAATAGTTACTTATGAGATGGCAGAAAAAGTTGCTAAAAATATTTTAATTGAGAATAATAAATCTAACTATATTATTGACTCATATTTTCTTGATAGTAAAAATAAAGTAGATAATTTTTATATTTTTCAATTTTATCCTAAAGGATTTGTTTTAGTATCTGCAAATAAAAATTCTATCCCAATAATAGGTTATAGTTTTAATAATAATTTAGAATTTGATGATTTACCTCCTCAGCTTGGTGCCATAATTGAAAGCTACAGAAAAAATATACAATCAATTATAAATAATAATACTAGGCCTGCACAGTTTGTGGAAGATTTATGGACAAAATATTTATCTGAAGAAAATTTAAATAGACATATAAGGGACGTATCTCCATTAATATCAGCTAATTGGAATCAAGGTGGTCAATGGAATAATCAATGTCCTGGAGAGACTTTGGTTGGTTGTGTAGCTGTTGCGATGGGACAAGTTATGTATTATTGGGAAAACCCTATTCAGCCTATAGGATATGCTCAATATTATGATGAGCAATTTGGACCGATAGGAGTTATATTTGATAATTTTTCATACAATTATGATAATATGCTGGACAATCAGGCAACAGAAGATTCTCAGCGTTTACTGTATCATGCTGGCGTTGCAGTAAATATGGATTATAGTTACTCAGGTTCAGGTGCATCTGTTTGTTGGGAAGGACCATCAGCACAAGATGCCTTATCAAGTCATTTTAATTTTATTGATGAAGCAGGATGTGAATCTAAATTGAACTATAATGATGATGAATGGTCTATTTTAATTAAGGAACAAATAGATAACGGTTGGCCTATTATTTATAGAGGTTATGAAGAAAATGATGGAGGTGGACATGCTTGGAATATTGATGGGTACCAAGATCAATACTTACATTGTAATTGGGGTTGGGGAGGGTCATCCAATGGATATTTTTATTTTAACAATTTAAATGGTGAGGGTTTTTCCTTTATTGAAAGCCAAGCTGCATTAATTAATATTTTCCCAAGAGGTATTGCTGTCCCTATTGCCTTATTTGATTATTCAATAAATGATTTTACTGTAATATTTACAAATATTTCTAATCAAATAAATGAAAATAATATAGCTGAATATAAATGGAATTTCGGAGATGGATTTACTTCTAATGAATTAAATCCGATACATTCATTTCAAGATTTTGGTTCTTATGAAGTAAGTTTAATTGTTACTGATGAATATGGTCAAGATAGTGTACCTCATATTGAATTTATAAATATTATTTATGGAGATATAAATAATGATAACTCTTTAAATATTATTGATATAGTTTTATTAGTTGATATGGTTTTTAGTAATGTAGAAAACTCTGATTATGATTTAAATCAAGATCAAGTATTAACAATTTTAGATATAATTATATTAGTTAATTTAGTTTTGGAGTTTAATAATGAATATTAATATTAAAACTTTTAATAATTGGGCTTTACAAAATAAAGATGAAGGAATGGAGAAAGGTCATACTAGTTCTGTAAATAAAATATTTGAGATTATTTCATCTGAATCATCTATAATAAAAAAATCTTTTAATTTTCTAGATTTGGGCTGTGGTAATGGTTGGGTTGTAAGAAAAGCATTAAATAATAAAAATTGTCAATATGCTTTAGGAATTGATGGTGCACCAGAAATGATAAAAAAAGCTAGAAAAATAGATAAAAAAGGTGACTATATAAATACTGATATAGAGCATTGGAGTTTTAATAAAACTTACGATATTATTTTTAGTATGGAGACGTTCTACTATTTTAGTAACCTAGATTCTATCATTAATAAAATCTATAATAATCTAAATAAAAATGGGATGATTATAGTTGGAATTGATCATTATCTAGAAAATAAACCCTCTTTAAGTTGGGATAAAGAATTTAATTTATCTTTAAATACCTTGTCAATTCAGGAGTGGGTTTCAAAATTTAAGATTAATGGTTTTAAAAATGTTCAATGCATTGTACATGATAAAAAAGAAGATTGGAATGGAACATTAATCTTATATGCAAAAAAATAATAAATTAATAATAATTTATTTTTAAGTTTCAATGGTATACAATTAATAAATAAGGAGTATTAATGAAAAAGTTACTTTTTTTAATTACAGTTATGTCTCTTTCATTTTCTCAGGGTACAGTTTATTTAGGTTTAGAACAAACTCCTGAATGGGATGATGGTTCAGGAGCTATGGATATGGATGCTGGTGGAATGGTTTTAGGTTACAATCATCCTGTTCATATGTCTGAAGATGGTAAGTATGTATTATCTGTTGGAACATCAATTAATTTGAGTGATATGAGGATTACAGGAGTAGATAATGCATCTAATGATCGTATGGGATATAAAGCATGGTACGTATTACCTATGTGGAATTTCAGTGAAAAAGTTGCTGCTTGGATGTCATTAGGTTATGCAAGAGCTCTTCAAAACTCAGAAAATACTTGTACTGGATTAACATATGGTCTTGGTGCGCACTATAGAGTTAATGATACTTATGGTGTTGGGCTTGGTTATGTTACTAATACAAATGAAATGACAGATGGTAATNCAACATGGGATAGAGAAGTTTCAAGATTAACAGTTTATGTAAGCAAATCACTAGCTGGTATGTTTAAATAAAATAAAGAATANTCTTATTTCTATAAAAAAGCCTCCAGTATTGGAGGCTTTTTTATTTTANAATTTATTTTATTTCAAAAGCTTCATAAATATTATTNCCNNTTCTTACNATCCTTAACATAATNACATCNCCTTTTGAATATTTTTTNATTTCTCTATTATAATCTNCNGAATTTTTAATTTCAATTCTATTGATTTCATTAATTATATCATTTTTTCTAATATTATTNCTATAAGCTTCACCNTNAGAATTAATATCAATAATTTTNACACCTTCATTATCAATGTCTTCAATTATTAGTCCTAATAAATCATACTTATCTTTTGGTTTGTAAGAATCNCCAATAGAATTTTCATCGGGCCTCTGACCAAGTACAACTGAAATTGATTGTANAAGTTCNTTTCTTATTATTGAAAANACTGCGGTTTCACCAGGNCTTAAACTTGATACATCATTTCTAAGCTGATTAGAACTTTCTATTGGTTTTGAATTTAANGAAATAATAACATCNTTTTCTTTAAGACCNCCTTTATCTGCAGGACCATCTTCAACAANCATACTAATAAATGCACCTTTTTTATCTTCTAAGCCTAAAACNTTTGCTTTATTTTCATCTAAATCTTGAATCATAACACCTAAATAACCTCTTAAAACTTGNCCACCANTNATNAGATCTTCCATTACTCTTTTTGCTTGGTTTATTGGAATTGCAAATCCAACACCAGCATTAGATTTTGAAAATCCATCTGTAGCAATTGCAGTATTAATNCCAATTAAATCNCCNTTTANATCNAATAATGCNCCACCNGAATTTCCAGGNTTAATAGCAGCATCGTGNTGAATAAAGTTTTCAAAATTAGCTCTNGATATAACATCACTTCTTCCTTTGGCACTAACTATGCCACAAGTAACNGTATGGTTTAGATGAAGTCCAAAAGGGCTTCCTATTGCTATTACCCATTCTCCAATTTCTAAATTATCAGAATNNCCCATNNTTGCTTNTTCTAAATNATCTGNATCTANNTTNAGNACTGCTAAATCAGANAATGGATCTGTNCCTAAAATTTCNGCTTCAANTTCNCTNTTATCAAATANNATNACTTTTATTTCGTTAGCNNCATNNATAACNTGNTTATTNGTNANTATATGNCCNTTNTNTTTATCTATNATTACNCCNGANCCAATNCCTTGNGATTTTCTNTCTTGNGGTTCAAAAGGATCTGAATTNCCAAAAGGATCAAAAAAGAANGGATTTATATATTGNTCTGTTTTTTCTGATAAAATNGAAACNACAGATGGACTTCCNTGTTGAGAAACCTTAATAAATAATTCATTNAAGTCATTTTTATTTGGGTATGAGAANAANAATCCCATAAATAATAATANNAATANTTTTTTCATCTATTNCCTTTACNAATTATGTATAAATTATAATACTTTATTTAANTCANGTTCCAAATTTATTNAAAAAAGATTAAAGTNAGGAGAAAAAAATGAGATCAGTNTTAGTTACTGGAGTAAGTACAGGNATAGGNAAAGCAATTGCTGAAGAATTNTTNAAAAATGATTTTCTTGTTATTGGTAGTGTAAGAAAAAAAAATGATGCAGAATATTTTGAAGAAAATTATAAGAATAATTTTAAAAGTATCATACTAGATGTTACTAAGAAAAAAGACATTGAAAACGCAAAGAAAGAAGTTGAAAAAATTTTATTAGAAAATAAAAGTTATTTATGTTCAATAGTAAATAATTCAGGTATTGCACTTGGTGGTCCNGTAAGATATTTNGATGTTGATATTTTTAGAAAACAATTTGAAGTAAATTTTTTTGGATTAATTGAAGTTACNAAGTCTTTTTTAGATTTATTGATAGATAATAATAAATATAAAATGAAAAATAAGATTATTAATATTGGTTCTATTAGTGGAAAACGTGCCTATCCGTTTGTTGCACCTTACACATCATCAAAGCATGCTCTAGAGGGATTTTCAGATGCACTGAGAAGAGAGCTATTAATTCATAATTTAGATGTGGTTTTAATTCAACCTGGTCCAATTAGAACTGCAATTTGGGGAAAGGCACCATCTATAGAAGATAATCCCTTTTTAAAGACAGAGTATGAAGTACCATTAAGAAAATTTTTTAAAGGTTATATCCAAATGGGTAAAAATGGATATAATCCTGATATAATTGGTAAAAGAGTTGTAAAAGTTTTAATGACGAATAATCCAAAAACAAGATATGTTATTACTCCTCAAAAAATTAAAAATTATTTAATTCCTGGTTTTTTACCAGATAGATGGGTTGATAGATTAACNGGTAAAATGCTTTCTTTAATTTATAAGCCCAAAAAAAAGGNCCTAAATAAATAGGNCCTTTANTTTTAAGGAGGAGTTAAATAAACTCTNANTTAGAATAATGATTTTTGATGTTTTTGAGCAAATAATTTAATGTAAAAGAGTGTAACTAGTATTTAAGGATGTTTTTTCTTGTTAATAAAAACCAAATATAGCTAATAATTGAAGATAAAAAACAAGATAGAAATATTGCAATCCAAGCATAGTATAAAGGTTTATTTAGGTATATAATAAAATAATAAGTAAATGAGCAACTTATAATTATAACTCTAAAGCAAGTAATAATAAACATAGGGTATGCTTTCCCAAGTCCTTGCATACATCTGCTTGAAATCATCCCAATAGTTACAAAAGGTATTGCAAAAGAAAATATTTTAAAATACTCAGTACCTATAGTAATAATTTGAGAATCATTAGTAAATAATGTAAACATTGTACTTGAAAAAAAATAAAATATTAAGCCAAAAAAAATTGATATTAAAATACCTGATTTTAGACTATAGTAAAATATATAATCTATTAAGTTATATTTTTTTGCACCATAAAACATCCCAATTAAAGTGACCATACTTGTTGCTAGAGAAATTATTGGTATAAAAAACAAATGTTCAATTCTATGAGCTGTTGAGTAAGCAGCTATTGCATTAGTAGAATATTCTGACATTCCTAAAATAGAATTGTAAAAAAATAATCCAATTGACATTATAACCATTGACATGGAAGCAGGTAAACCTAATTTTAATATTTTATTAAATATATTAAAATCGTAACTAAATTTTTTTAAATTTAAAGATATATAAGTTTTATTATTAAAAATCATTAGGTAGGAAAAAATTATAAAAACAATAGCTTGACTTGCTACAGTTGCCATTGCAGCACCTTTGATTTGAAAATAATAAATTAATAGGGGGTCAAGTAAAAGATTTATCAATGTACCAAGACCTAAAACTTTCATTGGCAATAATGTATCTCCTTCACCAGATAAAATTGAGCGAAAAAAAATACTTAAAACCATAAATGGAATACCATAAAGCATTGTATAAAAATAACTACTTGCTTGATTATACACCTCTAGATCTTCTGATTGATACTTTATAAGTGTCTCACCAAAAAAAATTCCAATCATTATAAATATAATGGAAAGTATTATACCTAAAATAATAATATGTTCAGCTGCATTATCTGCTAATTGTTTTTTCCCTTTTCCAATTTCTTGAGCAATAACTGTTGTTGCTCCTGAACCTAATCCAAAAGTGATACCCATTATAATAAACATCGGAGGAAAAATTAATCCAAGTCCTGCCAAGGCATTACTTCCAACCCATTTACCAATGAATGCTGTATCGATTAACATATAAATAGCTTGTACACTCATCCCTAACATCATTGGAATTGATAGTTTCCATAATGCTAAAGATGGATTTTCTATGAAGTTGGAAAGTTTATTTTTTGAATCAGTCAATTAGAGGCATTCTTTTGATTGTTTTCGTATGAAAAATATCATCGCTAAAATTTAAATTTATTTTGATATCGCTAACGGTAAGTAGCGTGGAATGTTTTTTTTGTACATTTTCAACTTGTAATTCATTCATTATATAAAAATTATCGATTAATGAATATTTGATTCTTTTATTTTTTAATAAATTTCCAGATTTATCATACGATTCTTCTTTATGCCAAATATAATTTTTTTTATCAACCCAAGACAAATGTTTACTATATTCACTTTTCTTATCATTTGGAATACTTTCTAAGATAAAACATCTTTGAGACTTATCTTCTTCAAAACATGGAGTATCCTCAGATATGATTTTATATTTATAATCATCAATATCTCTACTTGTCATATCTTCAAAGCTTAAATCTGATCCCATAAACGAATCTGTTTTTTTTTGAGAAGATATTCTTCTAAATTTTTTAAAAGCAGGTAGCCACATATTCATAAAATCATCTCCATCATCTTTTTCAATTTTCAAGAAAGAAATTCCATAGTCGTCTTTTGGTTCAAGGAACCAAATCATTTGTTTTTTACTATCATCTTTTGATTTACTTATTAATTTTAAGTTTTTTTCTTTACCTTTTTTATTTGTTAGCAACATAGAACTCTTTGATTGGTTATCAATTGGCTTTGGAATATCTTTCATTTTTTGAGCAAGTTCTAAACCACTCATTGAAAAAGTTAAATTGAAACAAATTAATATATATAAAAAAATACGCATATTATACCCTCTATAATTTATGTTTAAAATATTCAATTGATGAAGCTAAAAGTGTTAATGTTCCAAAAGAACAAGCAACCATTGCAAAAACCATTAAACCTCCAATTTGAGCTAATGGTATGATTGCTGATAACATAAGTGCTGCAAAACCCATGTTAGATAATGCATCTAGAATTATTGGATGTCCTACATTATTTATTGTTTTAATAGTTTTATTTGATTTTTTTGATTTTAATAATTCTCTGTATTCGGAAGTATAGTGTATTGAAAAATCAACACCAACTCCTATGATTATAGAGCTTAATATTGCAGTCATATGTGTTAAGTCTATGCCCAGTAAACCCATTAAACCAAAATTAACAATTACTGCAGATGCTAAGGGAAGTATAGATAAAAATCCAAACTTCCATGATTTGAAAAATAGAGTACAAATTATAAATATTATAAGCATAGATAGCCCTATACTAAGCAAAGAAGATTTTATTACCATCCATATAAATTCTGATAAAATAATCATGATACCTGATAATCTAAATGTTAAATCAGTATTTTTTAGTTCATTATTAATATGGTTTTTTATATTTTCTCTATATTCTATTAATTCAGTTGTTGAAAATGTTTTCATCAAGCTTGTAACAATAGTTGAGTTATTTTCATAATTTATTATTTTATCAAGTTCTGCATCATCATTCATCCCATATAAAAAAAATAAATTATTTACTTCATTCCTTGTTTCTGGTATTGTGTAATATGTTGAATCACCATCCATAATAGTTTCATGAAGTTGTTTCACAATATCTGTAATTGAAATAGTACTTGTGACAATTTCCATTGAATCTAAATATCTTTCAATTGATTCAATCTTTTTAAGATTGCTTGGGTTTTTTAGTGCTCCTTCTTCATCAGCTTGGATATTTACCATTAAATTCAAGTTCCCAGTCATATTATTATCTAAGAATAATGCAGAGTCTCTAATAATATTACCTTTACGAAACATTTTAATATAGTTTACTTCTACATTGATTAATGTAACCCCAACAATTGCGATACCTATAAATAGCAATGATGGATAAAGTATTTTTTTTGGGTTAGAAATTACAACAGAACCAAATTTATCAATTAGTCGTTCTAATAGACTTTTTCTATTTATGGCCTTTGAGCTAATTTTCCATTTAATTAAAGATATCATAGCAGGCATTAAGGTTAATGATAGAAACCAAGCCCAACAAATTCCAAAAGCAAGTACCATCCCATATCCATTCATGCCAGTTAGAGGAGAAAAAATTAATGTTAAAAAAGCTAATGAGGTTGTGATTGATGTTAATGTTATTGGTAAAACAAGATGATTCATAGTTTCTTTAATAGCTAAATTTATATTTTTTAATTTTCTTAGCTCTTTAAAAAATCTTCCTACTATATGAACCCCATCTGAATTTGCTATTGTTAGCAGTACTATAGGCATTGAAGTATGATTTAGTGTAAAATAAAAAATATCAGATTTTGTGAAATTATAAATCCAACCCATAAACCCTAACATGCCTAATAAAGATAAGCTAATAATTGAAATAATTACTGAAACAGCGGGTATATTTCTAAAATTAATTAATAATATTAAGCACATTAAAAATAACCCACACAATATCAAGATTTTTACTTCACTTGCTACTAAAGCGGGAGTTGCTCCTGTAACATATGCTTGTCCTCCATAATGATAGTCAATTTTTTTAATTTCATCATTATTTTTATAGGTTTCATATTGATCTGTAAGATTATGCATGAAATATGTTATATCAGCATATTGGTTATTATCTCTTGGTCTAATAACGATATTTAAATAATCTTCATTTTTACTTACTGTACTACTTTTTAGTTCGGGATTATTATTAAGATAGAGTATGATAGAATCTATCTGAGTTGAATTAATATTTTTTTGAAGCATTAAATCTTCTACTATAATTGAGCTATCTAATTGACCAAAATATATTTTATTTGCAGTAGCAATAGATATTACTTCTTCAATAGGTTCATAATCTTCGAGTGACTTTGACATTTCCCAAACAATCTTTAAAAGTTCCGGATTAAATGCATTAGAACCTTCGTGTCCTAATGCAATATACATAAATTCAGAATTTCCAAATTCTTCTCTTATATCATTAAATGTAACGATTGATTCGATATCTTTTGGAAGTAGTTTAACCATATCATCATCTTGAACAATATGCTGTATTCCAGATATTAATATAATATTTAGAATTAATACTAAAGCTATAGCTGTTTTTGGAAATGCTATTGATTTATTAGCAAGATATGTTTTTAAAAAGTTCAAATTTTTATTTTTTGATAGTAATTTTTATTTTTACAGGAATTCTATTTTATGGTACTTTGAATTATTAAACAAAGAATATAAATATTACAGATTGTTACTTAAATTATACTACTTAAGATAAAGGATTTTAATAATGTATAAAACGTCAAATGAATTTATTGAAAAATTAGTAACAAAAACTCCAGGTGAAATTGAATTTCATCAAGCTGTAAAAGAAGTGGTCCACTCTATTTGGGATCATGTTCAAGAAAACCCAGAATATTTACATGCTAATATATTAGATAGAATTGTTGAACCAGAAAGAACAATTATATTTAGGGTTCCATGGTTAGATGATAATGGAAATATACAAGTTAATAGAGGTTACAGGATTGAATTTAACTCTGCTATTGGACCTTATAAAGGAGGTTTAAGATTTCACCCATCTGTTAATTTAGGAATTTTAAAATTTTTAGGTTTTGAACAAATTTTTAAAAATAGTTTAACAACCATTTCAATGGGTGGTGGTAAGGGGGGGTCTGATTTTGATCCTAAAGGAAAATCAAANGAAGAAGTAATGAAGTTTTGTCAATCATTNATGACTGAATTACAAAGACATATCGGTCCTTACACGGATGTTCCNGCTGGAGATATTGGTGTTGGTGCACGAGAAATAGGTTATATGTTTGGTCAGTATAAAAAAATTCGCAATGAGTTTACGGGCGTTTTAACAGGNAAAGGATTAAATTGGGGAGGTAGCTTAATAAGACCTGAGGCAACTGGATATGGAACGGTATACTTTGCTGAAGAGATGTTAAATAAAAAAAATGATTCTTTTAAAGATAAAGTTGTAGCAATATCAGGTTCTGGAAATGTCGCTCAATACGCAGCTGAAAAAGTAAATCAATTGGGTGGAAAAGTTGTATCATTATCAGATTCTTCTGGTACAATTTTTGANAAAGATGGTATAAATNATGAAAAATTAAAATATGTATTTGATTTAAAAAATAACCAAAGAGGTAGAATTAAAGAATACACAAATAAATTTAAATCAGAATANATGGATGGTAAAAAACCTTGGAATATNAAATGTGATATTGCTCTACCTTGTGCTACACAAAATGAAATAAATAAATCTGATGCAGAAAATTTAATAAAAAATGGATGTTTTTGTATTGCTGAAGGNGCAAACATGCCTTCGAATAATGATGCTGTNGATGTTTATTTAAANAATAAAATATTATTTGGTCCAGGNAAGGCTGCTAATGCAGGTGGAGTTGCTGTATCAGGTTTAGAAATGAGTCAAAATAGTATTTTTTCTTCTTGGTCNAGAGATGAAGTTGATTTGAAATTAAGCAAAATCATGAAAAATATTCATTCTCAATGTATTGAATTTGGNTCTGAAAATAATTATATTAATTATGTTAAAGGNGCAAATATTGCAGGCTTTATAAAAGTTGCAGATTCAATGTTAGATCAAGGAGTTGTATAATTGCCAAGATATTTATTTTATGTATTATTAAGCATTTCAACAATATTTTCTATTACAAATAGGCATAGCTGTCTAGATCACAACCATGAATATAGATCAAGACCAGAAAGAGATGCATTTATATTATCTCCTTCAGGATATTTTTATATACATTATGATATCCAAGGTTTNAACGCTCCAAATCTTGATGATTTTTATGGAATCAATTCAAATATTCCAAATGGTGTGCCAGATTATATTGATGAAGTAGCCTTAGCTGCTGATAAATCAAAAGACATGATTNTTAATCAATTAGGTTTTTTAGATGTAGTTGAAGATGATGATANGATATATGATATTTATATNAAAAATTATTCAGCNGGAGTATATGGTTANAATATACCAGATTTAAATATTCCTGGAGCATCTTACATTGAAATAGACAATGCATATGAAGAAAATATGTATTTAACTTCCGGTTTAAACACAATGAGACTTACTGTTGCACATGAGTTTTTTCANGCAGTTCAAAGATCATATCGAAATAATCTATCTTTTGGAGAAGGATATTTTTGGGAAATGTCATCTACNTGGATTGAAGATATTATTGTTCCNGATGGTAATGATTATATTTATTGGGTTGATAATTTTTTTGAAAATATAAATCAAAATATTTCGTCAACAGATGGTTATAGTATTGCTTTATTTGGTCATTATTTAAAAAATATTATTGCTGAAGGAAATTCTGAAATTATTAAAAAAATTTGGGAAAGATATTCTACTGGAGTTAATCCTTTAAATGCGATAAAATATGTATTAGAAACAGATTATAATACATCATTTGAATTTTGTTGGACAGATTTTTGTGCTAGAAATTATTTTAATAGTATGTATCAAAATATGGATAATGATATTTATTATCATATTGATCAAAAAGATATTGTTCCAATTCAAACNTTAGATTTAAGTTTATCAAATCCTTTAATAATTAGTTCANATTTATTAATTGAAAATGAAATATTATCAAATCAAGGNTCTCTTAATNATTCATATTTTTCANATAATTTATCTAAAATTACTTTTGAAATTATTAGTTCATCAAATACTGCAAANATTGAAGGTTTTGCATCAATTCTTTCAAGTACTAATAACAGTTTAAATAGAGTTGTTAATATTCAAAATGATAATAANCATATTTATGTAGGTCCAGAAGATGTTTTTTATTTTTCACTTTCCAGTAACCAAAATTGTATTATTAACGGCAATTTATNTTTTACAAATGATGTAGTAATAGTTTATGGAGATGCTAANTTAGATAATGAAATAAATATTNTAGATATTATTTTAACAATTGAATTAATATTAAANAATTCTTTAAATCAGATACAATTTGAAAATATTGATGTTAATTTTGATAATAGTATTAATATATTTGATATAATTTTGATTATCGAAAATATTTTGAATCAAAATTAGATTCCTGTAGAATCTTCCTCATTCATAGGCTCTATTGAGACAGTTTCTTNGNTTTTTAAAATGATTCCATTTCCATTAATACCATCAATTTTAACNACGAGAGATTTCTNCAACGATATTACTTTTACATAATTAGATTCAAAAATACTTTTATTNTTATTTAACCATCTCCAATCAATATTTTTATTTGAGTATTTTTTTCTAATTGTAAAATATCCTATTTTTAAATTTGTAATATTTTGGAAGAAATGGCTTCCAAATGATGGATCAGAATCTAATTCATCAATCCCTATTTCAATGATTGCTTTTGCATAATTAATTTGNTCCCAGTTTACAGGGATTCCAAGCCATCGATCAGATGTTCCCCATCTTCCAGGACCTATAAGTAGATATTTATTTTTACTACCAAGTTTATCATTAATAATACCTATTTCTTTGGCAATTTCTTTTGTTTTNTCTCTTTTGAACTTTTTCGGATCAATATAAACTATATGATTTATTGAATTAATNTCTCCGTTTCCCATAACTTGATCACTATAGCAAAATGANATATCTTTTTTCTTAAAATTTTTNATATTTAATTCTTCTGNTTTAGTTCCAATTACCATTGGCTTTATTTGAAGTAAACAAAATTCATCGGGTTTATTTTCATTTAGATTTATTGCAAATTCAATTTCTACAGGACAACCTAAAGCTTTTTGACCTAAAATCATAATATCTTGAACAATATTNGTTAANGGAAATCTATTATATTTTATAATATTAGCAAATGTAATAACTCNAGTNCCAGAATATTTTAATGAATCTCTTAAAATATTATCACTTGTAATCGTACTAGCAATGTTAGATANCTCTTTATCNTTTTCNGCTATTGATAAATTATANTTTTTCAGATTTTTAGCTTCTCCATATTTTAATGGATTTTTGCCTTTATTCATATCTAATGCATAGAATTTATTTTGAGAATTATTAATAGTAGATTTAACAGAATAATATTGTGATAAAATTTTTGGATATTTTGGAGAAAATCTTAAAGATTTTTCACCATCTACTATTGTTTTACCTAATCCTAGNGCTGCAAAAATAACACCTTCNNNTCTTTCCATNTANGANACNGGATAGTAATTNTANCTTTGNGCTACACCNCTAAAGCTTGGGTAAAATAATTCATCATGTTTTTTACCAGCAAGTTCCATTATAATAATTCCCATCTTTTCTTCTTCTAATCTATGGTCAGAATTATTTAGTAAAGATTTTGGATTTTGAAAGAAAGTAGAAGCATAAATTCGTTTTATAGCCTCAATTAGTTGATTTAATCTATTTGATTTTGATTTACTAGAATTAGGGAGCATAAATGTACTATAAATACCAGCTAACGGTTTATATTGTGAATCTTCTAATAAACTTGATGATCTTATCGCTAGTGGGTATTTAATATTATTTATAATATCTTTTAAAATAGCGATTAACTTTTTTTGTAAATTTGATTTTAGAAATTTATCTAGTATCTTTTTATTGTTTTTAACATTTAAAGCTATTTCCCATAAATTATTTTTTTCCATAAAAGTATCAAATTCATCTGTACCTATTGCAATAATTTTTGGAACTCTTATATCAATTTTTGAATATTTATTTTTAAAAGATTTTTTGATTAATAATTTATTTGCAAAAGCTAAGCCTCTAGCTTTTCCTCCAAGTGATCCTGAACCAACTTGTATAAAATTATGAGAAAAATCATTTATTTTTTTTGAAAATTCAACAATTTTTGATTCATTTGAAATCCTTTTATCTTTTTCAAGGAGTTTTATATAATATTTTTTTCTTTCATTAAAATTTTTAAAGTCATCTTTCCGTAATTTTCTGAAACTAGAGGCTAAATCAAATTCTCCTCTAGTTGCAAGCCAATTTGAAATATGATTTTTTGATGCATGAAATTCAATAGATTCTATATTTGCATTTTTTATTTTCTTACTCAGTTCTTCAATATTTTTGGCTTTATAAATTCGTTTAAGATATGGTGACCTTAGTTTAAAGTCTCCAAAACCTAGTTCATCAATCATAAAGTTTTGAAGTTCTTTAAAAAGTGTAGATGAATCTTTTTTTACAATTTTAATTGATGATTCTCTAAGCTCTTTTGGTATATTTTCTTCAGTTGTTTGTAAAATAATTGGTATAGCAGAGTCTATTTTTTTTAGATAATTGACTAGTTTTAATCCTGATAAGTAATTTTTATGTTGCTTGTTTGGATATCGAAGATCTGAAATGATTCCAAGAATATTGAATCTATATTTATTAATATATTGAATTGCTTTTTCATAATTTTTAATCAAAATAATTTTTGGTCGCGCTCTCATATGTAAAATTTTTTGAGAATTATTTAAACTTTTGTCCATTAATTTTTTTGTATTGGAAATAATCTCTTTATATAAAACTGGTAAAATACTAGAATAGTATCTTGGGTTATCTTCAATAAAAAGAACAGTTCTTACATCAGCAGTCTTTACATCTTTAGCTATATTTTTTTTATCTTCGATAGATTTTATTGCTGCAGGAAATACATTTGAATTTCCAGACCAAATAAAAATTTCATCAAAAATTTCTTGATCATGTAAAGATATATCTTTTAATTCAGATTGATCAAAAGCTAGAAGAACTAAAGGTTTTTTAGGATATTTTTTTTTAATATTTTGACTAAACTTTATTGGATCTGTATCAGAAATTCTCATCATTATAATTATTACATCAAAAAATCTTTTATTTATAAATTCTGTAGCTTCTTTTGCAGATTGAGCATTCCATACTCTAGGCGCATAACTTAAGTTCATCCCAATATATTCGGATAAAATCTGTTCGGTTAATTTTCCATCTTCTTCAAGAATAAACGCATCATATGGACTTGATACCAGCAAAATCTCATGAATTCGATATTGCATTAGATCTTGATAGCCCCAATTATTATTTGTTTTTTTAGATATCATTATTTATAAAATCAATAACATATTTAAAATCAGTGCATATTAAGTCTGCTTTTGCATTTAATTTTTTTCTATCTATATTTTCTGTAAATTGAATGAACTTTTTAGCATTTCCATTTTTTTTAACTTCGTAATCAGTAAATCCATCTCCTATTACAATGTTATATCCTGTAATATTTTTAGCAATAATGTTTTTACCATTATTCCTTGATAATGGATTATTTTTATCTAAAGAAAGTTTNTTNTTTTNATAGATAAAAGAATTAGCATAGACNTGATTTGATGGAATATTAAAATTTTTAACTATTGGAATAATAATTTCTTTAAAACCACCAGAAATAATAAAGCAGTTTTTATGATTCAATTCAAAAAATTTTTTATTTTTTATAAAACTAGTTGTAATATGATTCATTAAATAATTTATAGTTAAATCAATATGCCTTGATTTAAGATTAATTAAATTAATTCTTTCATATAAAGCATCTGAAAATGGTATTTCTCCTTGCATCGCTTTATTGGTTATTTTTTTTATAAGGTCTAAAATATTTTTTTTGTCTTTTTTATTTTTAAGAGCAAAATCAGCAAGAACCTCAATAGTTTCAAGTTTAATGAACGTGCTATCAAAATCAATAATTAAGTTAATTTTATTATCCATACAATAGAAATTTACATTAAAATTTTAGTTACATGTTGTAATAATATATTTTTAATTCAATAATATTATAATTATATAANTTATTTNNATTATTAAAAGGAGAAAAATTGAGGTTTAAATTATTATTATTATCAGTTTTAGCTAATTTACTAGTTGCTAGCAATTTTTTAGTTAGCAATAATTCTTCAGATTCAAATACTAATATTTCATTTAATTTAGGTGAATATTCTTTTGAGGAAAAAGATGGTTACAAGCAAATTTTAACTACATCCAAAGGCAAAATAGACAGATATGGTGAACCAGATCTTCCTCAGTTTAGTTTTAATTTTGCTATTGAAAANAATAAAAGTTATGAGATNGANTATGATGTATTAGAATATGAAATACATCAGTGACATTATNTTATACCCTNCTCAAAAAAGAAATGTTANTGGTCAATTAGTTAAAAATACTGATTTATATTCTTCTAAATCAATATATCCATCAGAAAATATAGAATATTCAATCCAATCATTAAGAGGATATGAAATGCTTGGTGTTTCATTTATACCTTTCGAATATAATCTTGATACTAAAGAATTGAAAGTTTATAAAAGCGTTTCTATAAATATTGTTGAAACCAATGAATATAGACAATCAAATACTATAAGTAAGGGGTCTACAATTTTTGAAAATATGTATAAAAATATGGTTATTAATGATCATGATTTTACTGATTCTAGAATGATTCAAAATCCTTCAATTTTATATATTTGTGGTGGTGATGTAGCAACTTCAAATTATAATACTTTTTTTAAACCTCTTGTTGAATGGAGGAGGCAGCAAGGATACCAAGTAGAAGTTGTTTCTGTTGATGATATTGGGAATTCTACAACATCAATTAAAAATTATATCTCAAATGCATACTATAATTCAGAAAATCCTCCTGAACATGTCTGTTTAGTCGGTGATGCTACTGGCAGTATAGATGTTAATACATATAATGCCTCTGGAGGTGGAGGAGGATGGTGGGGAGATTCAGCAAATGGAGAAGGTGATTATCCTTACACTTTATTAGAAGGCAATGATTTACTATCAGATATTGTAATTGGTAGAATATCTGTAAGTAATATTGGTGAATTATATACGGTTGTTAATAAAATTATTGGTTATGAAAAAAATATTTCAGGAGAAACAGATTGGTTAAGTAGAGCAGCTTTAGTTGGTGACCCCTACGATTCAGGAATATCAACAGTTATTACAAATGAGTATATCGAAACATTATTCGATATTCACGGTGGTATTACCGATGTAAGAACACAGTATAGTGGAAATGGTTTTGATTCATTTATGAGAGATCAAATGAATGATGGTGTCGCATATTTAAATTATAGAGGTTTTTATGGTTTTAGTAATTTTACTCAAAATGATGTAGATGCTTTGAGCAATGGATATAAATTACCTTTTTTAACTACTTTAACTTGTGATACTGGTTCTTTTGAAACAGATAATTCATGTATTGTAGAGTCTTTATTAAGGGCAGGCTCAGTTGCAAGTCCTAAAGGAGCTATAGCTGCAATTGGAACAGCGCAACCTTACACTCATACTGCATTTAATAATATTGTAAATATGGGTATGTTTGATGGAATATTTTTGTATGGTGCAAAAACTGCTGGAGAAGCTCTTAATTATGGTCGTCTTGCACTAAATGAAATTTATCCACAAAATCCAAATGATAATGTTTATTTATTTGCAACTTGGAATAGCCTTATGGGCGATTCAGCTACACAATTATGGACTTCATCACCTCAACAGCTTTTTGTAAATCATAATGATGAAATATTGAATGGTTCAAATAATTTCCAAGTTGAAATACTAGATGCATCAGGTAATCCTTTATCTGGTGTTACAGTTACACTATATAAACCGGGATTTAGTAGCCCTGAATTACAGTTAACATCATTATCAAATCAAAATGGAATTGCTGATTTTAGTTTAGGTGATTATAACCAAGGTAGTGTGTTTGTAACTTCTCGTTGTCAAAACTGTATACCAGTTGAAACTAACGTTCAAATATCATCAAATTCTCCAGAATTAAGTGTATTAAATAATTCAATTGAAGTTAATGTTACTCAAGATTCTAATATTAATTCAGATGGGATATTAAATCCGGGTGAATCAGCTGAAATAAGTTTTAACATTCAAAATTTATCATCTGAAAGTTATATCTATAGTAATTTTGAGTTGATAAGTTTATCTGACAAAATTATTATAACAGATGGTAATTTAATTGAAAATATATCACCTAATAACTTTCAAAATGGTATAACTGAAGTTGGTGATTTTGAAATTGCTGTTTTAGAAAATTTTTCAATTAATGATGATCCAGGTTTACGACTTATGGTAAGTACAACTGGAGAATCTGTTTGGGAATTTGATATACCTATTAATATTGTATCTGGTGATATACTATTAGAAGCTATTATCGTTAATGATGATAATAATAATGGAATCTTAAATCGAGGTGAAGACGCGTCTATTTTATTTCAACTTTCTAACACAGGCCTTATCAATTTAGAAAATATTTCTGCAAGTATTGATTTTTCAGCATCTATNTTGGGTNTNAGTNATTATCAGNTAACTTTTCCTAATGCAGAAATTGGTCAGATTGTTCAATCTAATGAGCTTATTGATGTATCAATAAATCAAAATTTAACTAATGGTCTTATTGTAGATTTACCAATAACTCTTCAAACAGATAATGGATATCAATCTGAAAAAAATATAGAAATTCAAATTGGTCAAGTATCAGTTACCGATCCATTAGGTCCTGATAATTATGGTTACTTTATTTATGATCAAAATGATGATTATGAGTTAGCACCAACATATGATTGGATTGAAATTGATCCTAATTATGGAGGTCCTGGAGAAGAATTAAATAATTTAAATGACAACGGTGATAATGGGGATGATGTTGTTACAGTTGATTTACCATTTGAGTTTACATTTTATGGTATAGATTATGATAGGTTGAGTATTTGTTCTAATGGTTGGATTGCTTTTGGTGATACAGATATGAGATCATTTAGAAATTACACATTACCAGGTCCTGGTGGACCACCTAAAATGGTCGCTGTATTTTGGGATGATTTAATGACAACTGGAGGTGGAGATGTCATTACTTATTATGACCAGCTTAATGATTATTTTGTTGTTGAATGGTCTGATGTAAGAACTTTTTATAATAATTCATTAGAATCATTTCAAGTAATCTTATATAATACAGATTTACAGACTGTAACTGGAGATGATGAAATGAAGTTGCAGTATAAAGAATTTAATAATAATAGTGTTGGTGATTATCCTGTTGGTAATTATGATGGAGCTGTAATTCATGGTCAGTATTGTACTGTAGGTATTGAAAATCATTTATCAAATGATGGTTTGCAATATACATTCAATAACACATATCATCCATCTTCAATGATATTGTCAGATCAGACTGCTTTATTTATTACAACAGGCAATCCATACTTGTATGCAACGCCTGAGCCAGTATTTAGCAGCGAAGAGTTTTATTTTAATTTACAATCTGATGATCAGTTTGACTTTGATTTAAATATTTCTAATCAAGGAGAGGAAGGATCAATATTTATTTATGATGCTAAATTATCATCAAATTATTCATCTGTAACTGAAATTGATAATTATGGTTATTCTTGGACTAAGTCCAGCGTTGATAATTTAGTTGATTATGAATGGATTGATATATCAGATGACAATACAGTTTTAGTAATGCCTGATAATGATTCTGGTTCTATTGCTAATATTAATTTTCCATTTCCGTTCTATGATAATACATATAGTTTTTGTGCTGTAATGGCAAATGGTTGGATATCATTTGGTGCAACAAGCGAAGCATGGAATAATCAATCTGTTTTTGATGAAGATTCACCTAGAGGCGCTATTTTTGCTTTCTGGGATGATTTAAATCCTGAAAATGAAGAGAGTAACTCAGGGCAAGGACAAATCAAGTATCATTCAAATAATAATAGAACAGTTATTTGGTACGATAACGTTATACACTGGACGGGAGATGATAGAGTCTTTGACTTCCAAGTTGTTTTATATCCATCTGGAAAAATTAAAGTGAATTATCGTCAAATGACGGGGAATACAGGTTCCGCTACAATCGGGATTATGGATTTAGATGGTGATTTTGGATTAGAATCAACATATAATAGTGATGATTTTATGGAAAATAATATGTCTGTTTTATTTGACGTTGCTCCTTCTTGGTTGAATATTAATTCAAACAGTATTGGACAAGTTCCATTTAATCAAACGATAACTATTTCCTTAGAATTAGACTCTGAAGATTTAGTGAATGATACTTATAATTCTTTTTTAGTTCTTGAGTCTAGTAGCCTTGATCAAAATATGGTTATTCCTATTGAATTGCTAGTTTCAGATAATGGGATGATGCTTGGTGATATAAATCAAGATGGTGATGTAGATGTTGTTGATATAGTAAGATTAATAAATATTGTTTTAGGACAGCCTGCATCAGATTTAGAAATATACTTATCTGATCTTAATGGTGATACAATTTTAAATATACAAGATATTGTTTTATTAGTAAATCAAATACTGTCAAATTAAATACATCAAATTAGTATTAGTAATCATTAACTTTATATTTTATGATTAAAATTATAACTCTTTAAGATCAGATAGTAGCTTGACAAGCATATCTTTTGCATCTCCAAACACCATTATAGAGTTATCATTACCAAAAAGTTCATTTTGTATTCCAGCAAAACCAGTGTTCATTGTTCTTTTATTTATAATAACGGTTTGAGATTGGTCAACATTTAATATTGGCATACCATATATAGGACTGCTTTTGTCTGTTCTTGCAGCAGGATTTACAACATCATTTGCTCCTAAGACTAAAGCTACATCGCAGTTTTTAAATTCAGAATTAATTTCATCTAAATCTTTTAGTGATTCATAAGGAATGTTTGCTTCAGCTAATAAAACATTCATATGTCCAGGCATCCTACCTGCAACAGGATGGATGGCATATAGAACTTTTTTCCCTTTTTCTTCTAAAAAATCTGCTATTTCTCTCACTGCATGTTGAGCTTGAGCAACAGCTAAACCGTATCCAGGTACAATTATTACTCTTTCTGCTGCATCAAAAATCATTGCTGCTTCTTCAGTTGAGTAGCTTTTAATATTNAGTTGTTTTCCACTACCAGAGCTAGCTTCAGCTTCTCCACCGACAGCTCCAAAGATAACATTTGCTAAAGATCTATTCATTCCTTTACACATAATTTGTGTAAGTATCATTCCTGATGCTCCAACAAGTGAACCACAAATTATAAGAGCATTTCCTGCAGAAGGATTGGTCTGTACTAGAACAAAACCTGTCATAGCAGCAGCTATTCCAGAATATGAATTTAGTAATGAAATAACAACAGGCATATCTGCACCTCCAATAGGNATNACAAGTAATATNCCAAGTAATGCTGATAATCCTATTATTAAATAAAATGAATTAACACCATAAGTTGGCATCATGTATGCTGCAATAAACATAATAATTGCAAGAATAGCATTTAGTATTTGCTGTCCAGTAAAAGTAACAGGCTTTGTTGTTATTAATCCTTGTAATTTACCAAATGCAATAAAACTTCCGGTAAAGGTTAATGTTCCTATTAATACACTTAGAGTAATTGTTAAAATTAAAAATAATGTTGGTTCTTCGGCCGAGTTAAGTGTTTTGAAAAATTCTGNAGAAGCCACCAATGCTGAAGCTGCTCCTCCAAATCCATTAAAAATTGCAACTAGCTGAGGCATTTGCGTCATTTCCACTCTAATGGCAAAAAATGCTCCAATAATTGATCCAATTGTCATTGCAATTAATATTTTATAGAAATCTAAACTAGTTCCAAGGTAGACAGTTGCAATAACAGCAATAAGCATTCCAAGAGATGCTACTATATTTCCATTTCTGGCAGTTTTTGGATGACTNAGCATTTTTAAACCGTAGATAAAAGATACGGCTGAAACTAAATATGCTATATCNATAAAAAGTTCTTTCAATTTTTTATTTCTTTCTTTTAAACATTTTTAACATNCGATCAGTAACAAGAAATCCACCAACTACATTAACCATCGCAAATACAACAGCTATAAAACCTAACCATGTGCCAATAGAACCATCTAAAGTTGTTGCTAAAATTGCACCTATAATTGCAATACCAGANATTGCATTTGATCCTGACATCAATGGTGTATGTAATGTAGGGGGGACTTTGGTTATTATTTCAAAACCAACAAATACAGCTAATATAAAAATTGTTATTATTCCTATATCCATACTTATCCTTTATTTAAAAATTGTTCAACTATTTTATTNCAAACAGTACCATTATTTAATAATATTGAACCAGATGTTATTTCATCTTCTAGNTTTAGTTTATTATCATTTTTATATANATGAGATAAAAAATTATAAACATTTTTTGANTATAANTGGCTNGCATCAGTTGCCATTGTACTTGGAAGATTNGATCTNCCATCAATTATTATATTATTATNAGNAATTATTTTATCACACTCTGTCAGTTCACAATTTCCTCCATTTTGAGCAGCTAAGTCNATNATTACAGATCCNGGNATCATATTTTCAACCATNTTTTTACTTATTANAATAGGAGCTTTCTTTTCNGGAATTAAAGCAGTAGANATAACAATATCCATTTTTTTTATCGTTTCTTCAATTAGNAGACCTTGTTTTTTCTTGTATTCTTCTGAAACTTCTTTTGCATAGCCACCTTCACCNGTTCCTTCATCATNNTCACTCTCNACTTCAATNAATTTAGCACCTAAGCTTTCAACNTGCTCTTTAACAACTGGTCGAACATCAAAAGCAAANACTTGTGCTCCCATTCTCTTNGCATTAGCTATAGCAGCCAAGCCAGCAACNCCAGCTCCTAAAATTAATACTTTAGAGGGTTTTATTGTTCCTGCAGCTGTCATAAGTAANGGCATATATTTAGATAAATGATCNGCTGCAATTATTGTTGATTTATATCCTGCAATATTACTTTGAGAGCTTAGNGCATCCATNTTTTGTGCCAAAGTTGTTCTTGGTATATGGCTCATAGATAAAACAGTGATTTTTTTGTCTATATATGTTTGTAATAGTTCAACATTATCTTTGATTTGGAAAAAACTAATTAAAGTATTGTTTGAATTTGAGCTCTCCAGCTCATTTTTTGTAAATGAATTTACTTTTAAAATTAATTCACAATTAAAAATTTGTTTTGTATCTTTTTCAATATTACAACCAGAATCTGAGTAATCTTTATCGCTAAAGTAAGATTTTTGTCCACAGCCAGATTCTATATGTATAGTATGATTATTAGAAATTAACTTTTTTGCTGTATCAGGTGTAATAGCAACTCTTGATTCATTGGATTGTGTCTCTTTTAAAATTCCAATTTTCATGTATTTAACTTATAAAATTCTTAAATATCATTCTTAAATTTAATATATAATTTTTATACATAATTATAATTTATTTTATGGACTTAATAAGTTACGACTATACTGATGTTGGTGATAATCCTAATAAAGCATTTATCTTTATTCATGGTTGGCAAGGTAATAAAGATAGTTTTAAATCAATATCTAAAATTTTAAATGTTGAAAGTTGTAGATTTTACTTCCCAGAAGGACCATACTTAATTGATAAAAATAACAAAAAACGCTCTTGGTCTATTCAGATAAGTGAAAATAAATGGGATACGGAATTATCAAAAAAGTTATTCTTGAATTTTTTTGATAATATTGTATTAAAAAAATTTAAATCAAAAAACGTTTTTATTATGGGGTTTTCACAGGGTGCAGCCGTGTGTTTTAATTTTATATTATCACTAAAGTATAGTTTAGGTGGCATTTTCCCTGTAGCTGGATTTTCTAAGTATAAAATTGAAATACATGAAAATCAGTACAATACCCCAATTTTAATAGGTCATGGTATAGAAGATGATGTGATTAATATCAGTGAATCTGAAAAAGTTTTTGAAAAAATAAATAAGGTTTGTAAAAATGTAGAATTTTATAAATTTAATGGTAAGCATAAAATTAGTTTATCTTATCTTAATAGAGTAAAAGAGTTTATATCAAACAAGAATATTTAGGTTTATGGCTGCTAAATTTGAAAATAATAATTTGATTGTTTTAAATCCTTTAAGTGGTGATAAAGTAGATACTTTGACCGTATCTGACGAAAAATATATTAATGATAGTATTTTAAATGCTAAGATTGATTCCTCTTGGCCATCTTTATCAGTATCAAAAAGAATAAGTTGTATAAATAAGTTTAGAAAAGAATTACTTAAGAATAAAAAAGAAATTGCAAGTACTATAAAAAATGAAACAGGTAAAATTGATTTTGATATAACTGTAGAAATATTAACCTCGCTTGAGCATTTAAAGCAGATAGCTAGTATTGCAAAAAAAGCATTAAAAATTCAAAGACGAAACGCAGGATTAATGAAGACAAAAAAGGCTTATGTTAAATATGAGCCACTTGGAGTTGCTGGAGTTATCGCACCATGGAACTATCCTCTTGCTACGCCTCTAACCTCGTCTTCTGAAGCATTGATTGCAGGTAATAATGTAATACTAAAACCTTCAGAGCATACGCCCTTAACTTCTAAATTATTAAAAAAAATATGGGATAATACCATTGAATATAGAAATGCTTTTCAAGTTGTAATTGGAGGTGCAGATGTTGGAGAGAGTATTGTTAAAAACAGCGATATTGATATTGTTTGCTTTACTGGAAGCACCTTTGTAGGAAGAATAATAGCTAAGCAGTGTGCTGAGACTCTAAAACCATGTATATTGGAATTGGGTGGTAAAGATCCGATGATTGTTTTAAATGATGCAAATATTCACAGAGCAGTTGAATCAGCAATATTTGGAGGAATGAGTAATGCAGGTCAAACTTGTATTTCTACAGAAGAAGTTTTCGTTGAAGATGGTATATATAATAATTTTGTAGAAAAAATTTCTAACAGAATTAAAAGTATTAAATCAGGATCTATGGGTGATTATGGTTCAATGATTGTTGCACAAAATGCAGACAAAGTAAAAAGACACATTGAGGATGCTAGTAAAAACTCTAAAATTATATATGGTAAGTCTGATGAAAAAGATATGTTTTTACCACCGGCTCTAGTTTTTGAGCCTAAGGAAGATTCATATATTGTTAATGAGGAAACATTTGGGCCAGTTTTGTCAATAAGAAAATTTTCTAATGAAGAAGATCTGCTCGAAAAAATACATAAAACAGGATTTGGTCTTAGTTCAAGTATCTTTGGANAAAATAAAAAGAGAATGAATGAGATTATAAAAAATTTAAAAACAGGCACTGTATCTATCAATGATGTTATGACTCATTATGGTATTTCAAGTATTCCTTTTGGTGGTGAGGGAGTAAGCGGTATTGGAAGGCTGCATGGGAAAGAGGGTTTAAGNGCATTTTCTAGAACAAAAAGTATAGTTGTTAATAGGTTTAATTTTATGAATGAAATATGGTGGTTCGGTAGGTCTGAAAAAATTAATACTTTATTAAATAAAGTGATGAATTTACTTTTTAGATAATTTATTTATTTAAAGCATTGAAAATCAATAATTTAAGTTTAAAAATTAAAAAAACACTTAAAGTATTACATTAAATGCTTGGATTGATTGTTTAGATAGTTGTAATATTAGGGGAATGTGGGTTCATCAAGGCCAATTTGCGTGTGGAAGTGCAATGTGCTGACACTACTCTTACGAATTGAAGAATCCCTTTAAAATAGTTTGGAACTTTTAGATTTTGGTGTCGTATACAACCTGATTTTGTTTTAAAAACAAGTTGTTACGAAACAAAAGAACGAAACAATAACAAAGGAGAAAAACATACATGAAGAATGTAACTAAAATCCTAACTGTTGTGACTTTATGTGCAACATTATTTGGTTCGGCTCAAAGAATTGGAGCATTAGGTGGTAATGCTGCTCTTTGGCCAGGTGATGAAGCTAATATAGCGGCTTTCCCAGCTCAAGTAAACAATCATGCTTACTTACAGTTGACAGGTGTTGGTGCTGATACTGANTCAGAGCATGCGAGTCTTTTATTTCAAAAAGATGCAACTACATGGGGATTCAACTATGGTAGTGGTGATTGGGTTAACATGCATTATGGTGATGGATCTATGGGTTTAACTGTAGGATTCTCTAATAATGATGATGGTGCTGGTACTACTAGCTCAGATATGAGTGTTGCTTATGGTAATACTTTTGATTGGGGTGANATTGGTGTTCAGTACATGACTGCTAATGATGGTGGTGACACTATGATGAATCTACACTACAGAACTGATTTTGGCTTCTGGTTATTTGATAATACAGTAGTTTCAGTACATAATTTAGTGTGTGATCTAGAAGATGGTTCTGCATGTGATATGTTAATCGATGCTGATTTTTGGACTGCTATGGATGTTGGTGGTGCTGATTTAGTATACGCTTGGGGTATCGTACAAGGTGGTAATGATGGTGTATTACATCAAACTGCTACTTTAGGTGTAGAAGCTAATATGACTGATTGGGCTACTCTTAGAGCTGGTTACAATTGGGCATATCAAATATCTGGTGATAACGATGTTGTTGGAGTAGGACAAAGTGATTTTACATACGGTCTTGGTTTTAACTGGGGTGGTATGACAGCAGATTTCACTGTTAATTCAGCATTATTATTAGATCCAGTAGGAACTATTACTGGATATGGTGATGGTGGTTTAACAACAGATACAATTACTTTAACTTATTCATTTTAATTAAAGTATAAATCTTATAAAAAAGGCCTCTTTATGAGGCCTTTTTTATTATATAGAATAATTTTATTTATTAGTTAACTTATTTAATAATTAAAAATGAAAATAAAAAGTATACATATTATAGTTTTGTTTATTGGNCTTAGTTGTTCTTATCTGATTTCATCAGAANATAAATCGTTCAACAGAGGTAAAACAAAGTCTATTGCTAGATTATCTTTAGANGGTTCAGGAGATTATAATAATAAAAAAGTAGTATCTGGGATTTCTTTTAGCTTTGACAGAATATTATTCAAACAAGATAATATATGGTCAGGCTTAGGTTTTGAAAATTTAATATCAAGAAGTTTGGAAGATAACAGCATTAAAGATATTAAGTTTGATTCAATTTATTTTTTCTCAAGATTTATATATGAAAAAAAATGGGCAAGTTATTTAAGAATTGGTTATAATATTTTAGATAAAAACCTTGTTCAATTCAATTCATCAGGTCTAATGTGGGCATTTGGAGTTGATTATAAATTGACACACAGTTGGCATATTGAATCNGGTTATCATGTTTTTACTACAGAAGATGTTGATTATTCAAGAATTGTACTATCCTTAAGCAGACATTTTAAGATGATAAATGATTAGATTTTTTTACACACTGGTTCTACTATCTCTNGGTTTGTCTAACAGTTTTTCGAGAATTATTACTACGATTGATATTCCTAGCTCTTATACATTTGAAGGTACTTCTATAGAAACAGGAGATNTTTTATTCTCNCAAGATTANGATAATAAAATTGGAATTAATATAGCTTATCAACAAATTATCTATTTTAGAGAAAAATTTAGTTTGTATGCTGGTGGAGAATTTATGCTAGGGAAAAAATCTGAATCAAAGATTGCATTTCATTCAATGTATATATCACCTTCATTTTTATTGAAAGAAAAAATTGCTCTTAGTGGAAGAGTTGGAATTACCCAAATTAATACAGATCAACCTAATTTTAATTTAGATAGAGGTATATTAGCATCTATTGGNTTAGAATATAAAGTCTCTGATGATATTATTTTAGGTTTTGATTATTGTTTTTATGATATAAAAAATAAAANTATTACAGATGTATCTAATTTCAATCCTCCAATTACAACAAATATTGATGGNGATAATATTTTAATTGACCCTGTTGATTTAGATTTAAGTTATCAAAAATTTGGATTTTCAATTATTTATGCTTTNACAAATAATAAAAAAGAGAAAAAATTATGAAATTAAAATTACATTGGCAGATTGTTATATTTATGATACTTGGAACTATCTTTGGTTTATATTTTAACACGAATGATAGTAATTCAATTTTATACACTCTAATCGTATTATGTGGAGATATTTTTATAAGATTACTAAAAATGGTTATTGTTCCCTTAATTTTTACATCAATAGTAATTGGTATATCATCGATAAAAAATAGAACAAAAATAGGTAGGTTAGGCATTAAAACGTTTTCGTATTATGTCATGACTAGTTTGATTGCTATATTAATCGGCTTGTTTTTAGCAAATACAGTTGAACCAGGAATTGGAGCAACTACTATTNAAAGTGTAGAAGCATTTGATACNAATAANTTAACAACATCAACATCAATATTAGATATTTTAAAAAGAATGATTCCTATTAATCCTTTTAAGGCATTTGCTGATGGAGATATGCTTGGAACAATATTCTTTGCATTATTTTTTGGTATAACTCTTGGTTCAATAAATTCTAAANGATCTTCTGCAATTTTAGATTTAATCAATTCTTTTTATATGATTATTATGAAGATGACTCAGGTTATAATAAAATTAGCTCCAATAGGAGTTTTTGGATTAATTACAAAAGCAATTTCTAATATGGGCTTATCAATTTTTAAGGAACTTGGATTGTATGCTTTAACAATTGCAGCAGGACTTTCAATACATTTATTAATAGTTTTACCAATCATTCTTTTCATATTTGTTAGAGTTAATCCATTGGTTCATTTTAAAGCAATTGGTTCAGCNATGGTAACTGCTTTTTCAACAAGTTCTTCAAGTGCNACCTTACCGGTTACTATGGGGTGTGTAAAAAATAATGTTAAGGCTTCTGATGAGGTAACAAGTTTTGTATTGCCTATGGGTGCTACAATAAATATGGATGGAACTGCTCTAT
The DNA here is from genome assembly GCA_002693365.1 of Fidelibacterota bacterium. Classification (GTDB taxonomy): domain Bacteria; phylum Fidelibacterota; class Marinisomatia; order SCGC-AAA003-L08; family D37C17. Next base: position 64,853 of record NZPQ01000017.1, on the reverse strand, counting down.
ATGAATGTGCTGGTGTTCTTTTTATTGCTCAAGCACTGGGAATTCCTCTTGATTCTAGTCAGCAGTTTGTGGTTGTTATAACAGCCTTGTTAGCATCTATTGGAGCAGCTGGAATACCTAGTGCTGGTCTTGTAATGCTTTTTATNGTTACAGATGCTGTTGGATTATCAAGTGATGCAGTTGCAATTTGGGTTGGATCAATGTTAGCAATTGATAGACCTCTTGATATGTTTAGAACAATGGTTAATATATCAAGTGATAGTGTAGGNGTGGCNGTTATTGCTAAATCNGAAGGCGAAGATTTNTANTCATAATANTTTTTNTANANTATNATNAATTTNAATATCAGAANNANAAGAAGTATTTACTTCAATTATTTTAACTCCTTTAGAATTTGAAATCTTACTTATTTTACTATCAAAACTCTTGGATTCTAATTTATAATATTTAAGCTTAAATAATTTCGCAACATCTTTTATTTTAATATTCTGAGGTGTAATCCAGAATTCATCAAAACCAGGAATATCTTTATCAGCATAATCCAACGTTTTAAATATTTGTCCACCATTATTATTTATAACAATAATAGTTAAGTTTGCAGCAATAGATTGTAAAACATTAAAACCATTTATATCGTGAAAAAAACTAATATCACCTATAACAAGAAAATTTTTTGTTTTTTTATTAATAAAAGATATTCCCAAGGATGTGGATATGATTCCATCAATACCACTAGCTCCTCTATTTGTAAAAATATTAACTTGTTTTTTTAATATCCCANAAAACTTATTAAAAGATCTAACTACAGATGAATTTCCAATAAATAGATGATCTTTATTATTTAAATTTTTTGTTAATGATTTTACTATAGAAAATTCATTGTTAGCTTTTTTTACCATATTNAAGCATCTATTTTCAAATGAAAGTTCATATTCATTAATTTTNCTTAGCCAGTTTTTATCTATCAAATTATTATTATCTATTGATATGTTTTTCGGATAGGCTTTAATAATGTATTTTGTATCATCATTAAAATATAAATGAGGATTAATTAGGTAGGTTTTATGTTTATTTTTTGATAAAAATTTGTTTAATGTTTTTGATATTGGTTTTGAGCCAAATCGTATGATTAAATCAGGATTTTTGATTTTACTACTGTAAAAATCATAGTAGGTATTAATATTTTTATAATGCCTTAAATTAGAATTAATATCTGCAAATACTGGAAAGTTTAATTGCTTAATTAAATTATATGTATCTTTAGCTTCATTTTCGTTTAAATCTCCACAAATAATTAAAGGGCGTTTAGATTTTGGAACTTTAAAGATTATATTTTTGTTATTAATTATATTTTCTGTTTCATTAATTTCAATTATTTTTTGATTTTTATCCAAAAGAGGCTCATCAAATCTAATATTTATGTGAATTGGTCCAGGTATATTTTTATTATCACCTTTTGCAATATTAATAATTTTATTTATTTTTTTTAACGTTGATATTTGATTTGATATTTTTATATCAATCATTTGTCTTATAAAATTTTTATAAATACCAACCTGATTAATTGTTTGATTTTCTCCTGAATTTATAAGGTTCTTAGGTCTATCGGCTGTAATGATAATTAAAGACGTCATTGAATAATATGCTTCGATTATTGATGGAAGTAAGTTAGCTGTTGCTGTCCCAGATGTTGTTAATACTATTACTGGATTATTTGTTTTTTTTGCTATTCCAAGTGAAAAAAAACCATTAGATCTTTCATCAATATGGCTAATACATTTAATTGATTTTTCTTTAATTAATGCTAGTGTAAGTGGAGTATTTCTTGAACCTGGTGAAATACATGCATATTTAATATTTTTTTTTGCAAATAGTTTTACAACACTTTGGGACCATGCTATATTTGATAATCTTTTTTCCATTACACTTTATTACATTTTACTAATTTATTTTAATAATAAAATTATATAAATTTAAAACATGATTAAATTAATACTTAATATAATTTTTCTTATTAGTTTGTCTTTTTGTCAAATCCAGTATGAAGGTATCCCCAAGTATTTTAACTCGAGAATTGATAATTTAGTTTCTTTATCAACAGAGCAATCGTCAATTATTGATACTGATTTTGATCCAATGGTATTTAAATATGGAGATGAATATAACTTTGATGTTAATATTTTAGAATCTTCTTTAGTTATATCTGACGACCAAGAAGTGACTTATTTGCTAGGTATTCAATCAAGGGGTGCTTTTGGAATAGGTATCAATTTCAGTCAATTCTTTTTATCAGAAAATGCAAAGTTATATATTTATGACTTTGAGCAAACATATTATATTGGTTCATTTACTAGCTTGAACAACAAGGACAGTGAAGTTTTGTCAACCTCAATTGTCAAAAGTGACCATGTGATTATAGAGCTAACTGTACCACGCAATGAGATAAAAAATATTAAGTTACATACTAATTCAATCATACATGATAGTACAGATATTCTTAATTATTATAATAATAGTTCTTCAAATTCGAGAGAAGATTGTAATATAAATGTTATATGCTCAGAAGGAGATGATTGGAGAGATCAGATTAATGGAGCTGTTAGAGTTTCAATGGGTGCAGGTTTATGTTCTGCTTCTATTATAAATAATACTGAAAATGATAGAACTCCTTATGTTTTATTCGCTGATCATTGTGTAAGCGGAAGTCCTAATAATTATGTTGTTTATTTTAACTATCAAAGTACTAGTTGTAATGGAACTTCAGGTTCTTTGAATCAAAGTATTAGTGGCACAAATTTACTTTATCAAGAAGATATAAATTCAGGAGCTGATATTGCTTTGTTGAGATTAACTTCAGATATACCAGATTCATATAATCCTTATTATGTTGGTTGGTCTGTTTCTAGTAGCCCTCCAAATGAAGCAATAGGTATTCATCATCCTGGAGGTGATATTAAGAAAATTTCTTTTACAAATGATAATGTTTCAGCTGGCGGATCAGGAGCAAATTATTGGGAATTTCAATATGATTTAGGAAGAGTTATACCTGGGTCATCTGGTTCACCTTTTTTCAATGAAGATAAAAGACAGGTCGGAGTTGCAAGCTATATATATACTAACTACTGTGATCCATCACCAGATTGTTATTGTGATCAACAATACAGTCATGGATATGGAAGAATAGATAGAGCATGGTCAGGCCTTAGTAATTATTTAGATCCTTTAAATTCTGGTGTATTATCAATCGATGGTATAAGTAACTCAGGTATTAATATTGTTCATGATTCATATGAAGATATTCCTTATGAGAATCAAAATTCATTATTATTTACAGCTAATGTTACTTCATACTCTGGGCAAGTTGATGGTGTGGAATTACATTATAATTTAGGAGATAGTTGGCAAGTTCAATCTATGCCAAGACTAGGTTTTGGTAGTATATATGAGACTTCAATTGAAGGTTTATATAATGGAATGCTTATTGACTATTATATTCTGGCTGTAAATTCAGATGGAATTATACAAACGTATCCAAATAGTGCTCCAAGTAATTCTATATTATTTATTCTAGGGGACTTACCTGATTTATATGCTAATGAATTTGAAATAGATGGAAGTGATTGGGTTATCGGTGATTCCTCCGATACTGCCACATCTGGAATTTGGAATTTAGATATACCCCAAGCTTCATTTAATGACCAAGGTTTACAAGTACAGCCTGGTCTGGATCACACAGAAGATGGCCAGGTATGTTTTTTTACTGGAAGTGGTTATGAATTAGACCCTAGTACTGGCCAGAATAATGCTAGTTTTGATGATGTTGATGGTGGTAGCACAACATTGTTTAGCCCTACTTTTAATTTATTATCAGTTGATAAAGCCATATTAACTTATTGGAGGTGGTATACAAATAATATTGGTGATAATGGTAACAATGATAAATGGGTTGTAAGCGTATCGAATAATGGCGGTGCTTCCTGGATTGATTTAGAAAATACATCGATATCTAATGCAAGTTGGGTTAAACAGAGATTTCTACTAAATGATCATATTAATCTTACTTCTGATATTATTTTTAAGTTTGTAGCTGAAGATGTTTTTAATACAGGAGATGCTGGGTCAGGAGGTTCTCTTGTAGAAGCTGCAATTGATGATTTTTTAATTGAATATATAACTTCTGGATCTGGTATTGTTGGAGATATTAATAATGATGAAGCAGTTGATGTTCTAGACATTGTTGTACTTGTTAATATGGTTTTAGGTTTTGAATCTTCAAATTTTCAAGTTGCTGATATTAATTCTGACGGTTCTGTCAATATTCAAGATATTATTTTAGTTGTCAATATTATTCTAAATTAGAATAATATCTATAATTTGTTGCCTTTAACATATATTTTCTTATAAAATACGCTTAATGAAAGTAACAAAAATAAAGGAGTTTTAGATGGTAGGAGTTGATTTAACAAATTTCACTATATTTTCTTTTTGGTTAGCGACAGCTATGATGCTAGCTTCAACTGTATTTTTCTTTGTTGAAAGATCAGATGTAAGCGTTAAATGGAGAACATCAATGACTGTTGCTGGGTTGGTTACAGGAATTGCATTTTGGCATTATTTAACAATGAGCCAGCTTGCAGCCGCAGGAACTTCACCAGTAGCATATAGATATGTAGACTGGTTTATAACTGTTCCTTTACAAATAGTAGAGTTTTACTTAATATTAGCAGCAGTGACTGTTGTAAGTTCTCGTGTTTTTTGGAAACTATTAATAGCAGGTTTGGTTATGCTTGTTGGTGGTTATGTAGGAGAAACATGTGAGTGTTGGGAACTTTACGGTTTTATTGTTGGAATGTTAGGTTGGGCTGGTGTTATATATCTAATTTTTGTTGGTGATGCAGCTAAAGTAAATGATTCTAGCAATAATGAAGCTAGTCAATTTGCTTTTAAAGCAATGAGAATGATAGTTCTTTTTGGTTGGGCTATTTATCCAATCGGATATTGGTTAGATGATGCATCTTTAAATGTTGTTTATAATTTAGCTGACTTAGTTAACAAAACAGCATTTGGCTTAATGATTTGGGCTGCTGCAAAAATGGATTCTAAGTAGGTACATATATATTGATAAGTCACTCTTTTTGAGTGACTTATCAAATATCTTCATTTAAAATAATTTAGGATATGCTCTGATTTAATCTTTGTTTCTTCCCATTCTTTATTTGCATCAGATTTAGATACTATTCCACTTCCAGTAAATATATATATTTTTTTACTTATTAATAAAAACGATCTAATTGGTACAAAGAATTCACCATTTCCTTTTGTATCAAAAGTACCGATACACCCTCCATACCAGCCTCTATCAAATTTCTCAAAATTATTAATAATTTCAATTGCTTTTTTAGATTTATAACCTAATAATGCAGGAGTAGGATAGAGTTTATTAACTAAATCAATAATATGGGTTTTATTTTTCAATATTCCNGAAATAGAAGTTATTAGATGATAAATATAATTTAAATCTANAATTTTAGGATTTTTTGGAATATTTNTTTTACTACAAAGAGGATTTATTATATTTTTAATATGTTTAATTACATAGTTATGCTCATCAATTTCCTTTATCTTTTTTAAGTCATTCTTATTTTTTGAACTTCCAGCAAGAGCATCAATTGATAATTTATTTTTACTTGATAANCGTATAAGTTTTTCAGGTGTTGANCCTATAAATGATACATNTTTATTAAAATTAATAAAAAAATTAAAGCAGTTTTTATGTTNNNNATTCAAATATTTTATCAAATCTTTTTTNTCTAAATNATTATTCAAATAATATTTTATCATTCTTGATATTACAACTTTTGATAAATCTATATTATTAATCTTGTTTATAACTTTTTTAATATTTAATAAATAATTATTTTTTTGTGGATTTTCATACCCGATTTTAATTTTTGGTTTAGTAGGTTTTTTAGTGTAGTTAATATTATTTATAATTTTTTTTTCTTTTAAAAATTCACTTAAAAGATAACTTTTTTGAGTTTTTGAATTAANGATTTTAAAGTATGTTATGGTTGTTTTTTTAGATTGTTCTTTAATTAATATTTTTGGAATTATAAATCTTCCTTTTGGAATATTTTTCCAAGGAGAGTAGTTTTTTTTAATTAAATCAAAAGATAATCCTCCAAAAAAATTTACTTTATTAGTAGTGTTTGTTAATATCTCATAATCATATTTTTTTAAAATTTTCATATCGTTCTTTGTATCTATATCTAAAACTAGGGTTTTACCATAGCCAAAATACTTGGTCCCAGATGGGTATTTCATATAGAATGTGTTTTTTTTATTAATATTATTATCGCAGATATTGTCAATCTTACAATTAATATTTGATTCATATTTCAAAATACATTTTTTATTGAAATTTTGTTTATCTGAATATATTTTTTCTAAAAATGATTTAAACTTGAAATTTTGCATTTTTTAATCTTATTTAATNTATAAATCTATTTAAAATAGTTCATCTATAGAACGTATATTTTAAGTATTTTAATGTGAAAGTATAGTATTATGTCAAAATTTATTCATCATGGAGAAGATAAAAAAACATATGTAAAAAATATGTTTAATGATATATCTAAGCGTTATGATTTGTTTAATACAATATCTAGCTTTGGAGTAGATAGATANTGGAGATATAGTCTTGTCANAAAATTTAATTTAAATCAATCTGACTATTTACTTGATATTGCAACAGGGACAGGCGATGTTGTTTTTAGTATGTATAAAAAATTTAAAAATAGATTAGTTGGACTTGACATTGCAGATAAAATGATTGATTTAGCTAAGTTGAAACAAGTTAAGAAAGGTTTAAAAGATCAGGATATTTCATTTATACAAGGAGATGGTGAAGATCTTGGTTTTTCTGATAATAGTTTTCATGGTTTAACAATTTCATTTGGATTTAGAAATTTAGGTAATTATGACAAAGGTTTNTCAGAGTTTTATAGNGTATTAAAGCCAGGTGGTAAAATAGCTATCTTAGAATTTTCAAAGCCAAAAGTTGGATGGTTCATTCCNCTGTTTAGATTTTATTTTAATAGAGTTGTTCCTNTNNTAGGGGCCATGTTATCTAGAAANGATGCTTTTTTATATCTTCCAGAATCTGTTGATTATTTTTTAAGTAGAGAAGATCTTTCTGGTAAAATGAAAACAATTGGTTTTAAAAAAGTAGAGTACTCAGATTACACATTNGGGATTGCTACAATTTATACTGGCATTAAATCGTGACNCAAAAAANNCTTGCCCAATTATCTATGGTTATTACAACTATAATTTGGGGTGTAACTTTTGTTATGGTTAAAGAAGCTTTAAACGATGCTCCTCCATATATGTTCGCANNTCTAAGGTTNGGGTTAGCTTTTTTTATTGGTCTTATATATTTAAATAAAAGTATTATAAATATAACTCATTTAGAAATGACTGGAGGCCTTGTTTGCGGTTTATGTTTATTTGCAGGTTATGCATTCCAGAATTATGGCTTAATGCAAACGACTCCTAGTAANTCAGCTTTTATAACGAGCGTAAGTGTTATCTTAGTGCCTATTATTTTATCAGTTTTTAAAGTAAAAAAAATTGATTTTAAGATATGGATTTCTGTNTTTTTAGCTACTNTAGGTCTTTATATATTGCTAAATCCATCAGGGGGACAAATTAATATTGGAGACATTTTAACATTTGGATGCGCATTATCCTTTGCATTNCATGTAATAGCTCAAGATTATTATCTTTCAAAAGGATCATCTNTATCAAGAATATTTTTATCTCAAGTTATGTTNGTATCATTGTTTTCATCCTTTGGAGTTTTTATGTTTGAAAGCCCAGAAATAATAATCTCACAAAGACTTCTTGTTGCTGTTTTTGTGACAGGTTTTTTAGCAACTTTTGTTGCTATTATGTTTATGGTTTGGGCTCAAACTATTTTAAATGCTAGTCAAACGGCAGTTCTTTTAAGCTTAGAGCCTGTTTTTGCAGCTCTTTTTTCTACTATTTTTGCAGGAGAAATTTTAGGAATGTATGGCTGGATTGGTGGTATGATAGTTGTTTTAGGGGTAATTAGNTCNGAANTTTCNTTTGGNAAAAAATAGTTTGATATAATAGTAAAATTCGCTTAAAATACTTACGACTAACTTACGAGTAATTAAGTGGATAGAAATAAAATATATAAAGCTTCAAATCAATCTAAATTATCAATTAATTTATATTCATCATCTATTGAGGCAGGATTTCCTTCCCCNGCTGANGATCATTTAGATATATCTTTAGATTTAAATAAATATTTAATTAAGCATCCAGCATCAACATTTTATATTTATGTAAAGGGTGACTCTATGATTGATGAGGGTATCTATAGTGGTGATATNATGATAGTNGATAGATCATTAGAAGCTAAATCTAATGACATTATTGTTGCCGTTATAAATGGTGAATTCACAGTTAAAAAGTTATTTAAAAAAAAACATAAGTTATTTTTAATACCAGCTAACAAAAAGTATGGTTTAATTTCCATAACAGATGAAATGGATTTTCAAATATGGGGAATAGTTACTCATACTATTCATCATTGCAGGTAAANTATGTATGGTCTTGTAGATTGTAATAATTTCTATGCTTCATGTGAAAGAATTTTTAATCCCAAATTAAATAAAGANCCTGTCATTGTTTTATCTAATAATGATGGATGTGTTATTGCAAGATCTAATGAATCAAAAAGAATAGGTATTAAAATGGGGATTCCTGCATTTAAAATTAAATCTATAATTAAAAANTTTAATGTTANAGTATTTTCAACTAATTTTGCTTTATATGGAGATATATCCCAAAGAGTTATGACAATTATCTCTGATATTATACCTCATATTGAAATATATTCTATTGATGAAGCNTTTCTAGATTTAAGTGAATTTAAAAGTGAAGAGCTATTAAATATTGCAAAAAATATTAGATCTAAAGTTTTAAAATGTACTGGAATTCCAGTATCAATTGGTATAGCAAAAACTAAAACTTTATGTAAGGTTGCAAACCATATTGCAAAAAATAAAACTAAAAACGGAATTTTTTTAATAAATGATATTAATTATGATCAATTATTAGAAGATATATCAGTAGAAAAAATATGGGGAGTTGGTTTTAAAACTCATCTTTTTTTAAAAAAATATGGAATTATNACAGCAAGGCAGTTAAAGGATTGTAATNTAAANTGGATTCGTNNAAATTTATCTNTTACNGGTGAGAGAATGGTTAAAGAATTATGTGGAATTTCTTGTAATGAAATANATAATACAAGTATAACTAAGAAAAGTATATGCACTTCAAGAACATTTGGAAAAATGATTACATCTTATNCAGACTTGCANTCTTCTATCGCAATGTATACAACNAGATGTGCTGAAAAATTAAGANATCAATCATGCTCAGCAAAAATTGCACATATATTTATTATGACAAATCCATTTAGAAAAGATTTAAANCAGAATATCATTTATAGAACTATACANTTNCCTGTTGAAACAAATGATACAGGTGAAATATTAAATTATATTTTACGCNNATTAAAAAAAGTATATCAAAAGGGTTATTATTATAAAAAAGCAGGTGTTATTTTAAGTGGAATAATTCCGACAAATCATGTTCAATGCAATATATTTGATAAAAAAAATCGTAAAAAAAGTAAGATTATATTAGATACAGTAGATTCAATTAATAAAAAAATGGGAAGAGATTTTGTAAGGTATGCTGTTCAAGGATATAACAATACTTTAAAATTAAAACAACAAAGCTTATCACCATGCTATACAACAAGATGGGGTGACTTACTTAAAATTTATATCTGAAAAATATATACCCTTAGCAAGATATACATATGAATCTGTAAATTTTANNNATGNTATTTAGAATATTTTTAACAACATATATAGTCTTTTCAATTCTCATAGNTCATGGNGAAGAGCATGATCATGATCACAATCATAATCATGAAAAACAAAANTATAAATCTACTGGTATTGTAAGAGGTAGTGTAATTGATGATATAGCAGAAGATAAAAAAGCTTATGCTAATATATCAGTAGTTAAAGAAAATTCTGACGATATTGTTGCAGGTGGAATAACTGATAATAATGGGTTATTTTTAATAGATAAAGTTCCAGTTGGGAAATATTTTTTAGTCGTTCAGTATATTGGATATGAGGATATGATTATTGATGGGATTGTTATTAGACCTCCAGATAAAATAGAAGTAGACTTAGGCCAAATAAGAATTAATGCTAAAACAATCATGCTAGAAGGAGTGTCTGTTGTAGATAAATTAGCCCCTATAATAGAAGATATTGCAAAGACAACTTATCCTGTAGCTGAAACAGCAAGGTCAGAAGGTGGAACAGCTGATGAGATTTTAGAAAAACTACCCTCAATAACAATAGATGCAGATGGAAATATTTCACTTAGAGGAAATTCTAATGTAACAATTTTAGTAGATGGAAGAAAATCACAATTAAATGTTAGTATGATAAATGCTAATATGATTGAAAAAGTAGAAGTGATGACAACTCCATCAGCAAAGTTTGATCCAGATGGTATGGCTGGTATTATAAATATAGTTCTTAGTAAAAATGAATTTGTAGGAAGAAGTGGAAATCTCAATTTAAATCTTGCTGAAAGAGATGGAAGAAATTTATCTGGAACATTTAATTCTTTTAAAAATGATTGGAATATATTCTCATCTTATAGTATAAGTGAAAAACATAGACAGGGTAGAAAGTCAAGAGAAACAACTTATTTTGATTTAGATAATAATGTTCAATCTAGTTTTAGTTCTAAAGAATATTCTGAAAAATATCCAGAAAAAAATAATTTAAAAATTGGAGTTGAACACTACCCAAGTGATATAGGTCTATTGGCTTTTGATTTAACATATATTGAAAGTAAAGGGTTAGATACAAATACAGTTATTCTTGATGAAGATTTAGAAAATCCATTTGTAACTATAGAAAATGAAGAAAGCAGTGCATTGAATTATGGTATTGGTTACTTTGTAGATGATAAAAAAAATAAAAAAAACTTTTCTGTACAATTTGATTATGATGATCATGATGGCTCTGAAGTAAGAACGGGGTATACTGATGAGGTGATTCAAGATGAGGGTGTAGATAAAATATTTAGATTTGATTATGCCGCTCCAATTGATAATAAATTTAACGAAGATTCTAAGTATGAGGTTGGATTTAAACATAATACTGAGGATGATAAACATTATTCTATTATTGAAAATGAAGATTTTAATTGGGATTATGATAATTCAATCTCAGCAGCATATATAAATGTATTATATAATTTTACTGAAAAATTTGGTATGCAAATTGGAACTCGTTTTGAGGAGCAAGAAAAGCAGTCAGTTATTGATTTTAATCAAGAAGAATGCTCTTTGTTAGATCAAAGTAATTGTGAAACNAGTGGTTTTTGTAATTGGAACGATGGTGTTTGCTCTGAATCATTGTTTGGCAATTTAGTTAGTAATCTNGGAGAAAATTTAGATGTTACTTATGATCATAAACGAGCTTANCCATCGATTTATTTTTTATATGATACTCAGGGGAAAGGNAATNTTAANTTTGAATTTGGAAGAAGAATCGATAGACCATCACACTGGAGTTTAAATCCTATTCCAGATTTAGAAGAAGCNGAGGCTGGATTTATTAGGCAAGGTAATCCTTATTTAAGGCCAGAAGATGTTTATAAATCAGAGCTTAGTTATTCAAATAGGATTCCGATAGGATTTTTAAAAGCATCAATATACTATTCAAGAGTTACAGATAAATTAGATAGAGATAAAGATACATATTGTTATGGCTCAACTTGTGATAATACAGATGATAATTCAGATGAAACAAATTACATGGTTTTATCATGGGATAATGTTGCTAAATCAATTGACAGAGGAATAGATTTTACGTTTATGACAAGGCCCTTACCTAATTGGGATTTAATGATAAATGGAAATTATTGGAATAATATTCTAGATGGAGTTGAGGCAGATCAGCAGGGTAATGAATATGGTTTTTGGGGTATGATTAACTCAACAATTAGATTACAAAATGAACAACAAATAGGTCTATTTTCTTATTTTTCATCACCAATGACTATTTCATCTGGTGAAATAGAAAGTAAATTAAGATTAGATTTATCTTANAAGAAAAAAGTTAATAAACGTTTTAATTACACTCTTAAACTTAAAGATGTATTTGATACTGGTGGATTTAATATTAATACAGATCAATTAGTTGATTTAGATGCTGATGATATCTTTGATTCTAGAGAAGTATTAATAGCAGAAAATAGANGAGGTAAAAGAAATTTATCAGTAAATTTTGAATATCGATTTGGAGATTTCCAAAAGAAAAAATATAAGCGTGAAGAACAAAAAGGATACAATCAAAGTGGTGGAATGGATGTTGGTTTCTAATGCTTTCTTTNCTCCTTCCGAAGGATAAAAAATTATTTAAATATATATTTGTTTTAGCATTACCGGTTATAATCAGTAATACTAGTAGGGTTCTAATGGGTGTTGTAGATTTGATTATGATTGGTCATTTAGGTGCTAGCGCTATTGCAGCAGTTGGTATTGCTGGAATGGTAGGGTGGACTTTTATTAGTTTAGGTATTGCATTTAGAACAGGTACTCAAAGTTTTGTTTCAAGAAGGCTTGGAGAAAAAAAATACTTACACTGTAGTATCGCACTTTGGAATATGTTAACCTTATCATTTTTTATAGGGTTTCCTCTAACTTTTATAGTATGCTATAATATAGATTTAATAATGTCTTTATTTATAAGTAGTGAAAATATAACTGCATATAGTTTAAGTATAGACTATGCTTATTATAATTTTTTGAGTTTATTTTTTCTATATGCAAGTTTTGTTTTTCAAGGATTTTACACAGGGATTGAAAAAACTAAGATTCATATGAAGGCAACCTTATCTTCAAATATTGTTAATCTTTATTTGAATTTTGGGCTTATTTTTGGAACAGATAAAATTATAGAAAATTTAGATAAAACATCTTTTTCATTTTTATCAAACCTATGGTCTTTTTATAATTTTCCAGAATTAGGTGTTAAAGGAGCAGCAATTGGAACTTTAGTTGCATGTATTTGGTTGTTTGTTCATTATTTTTTTTATTTATTTAAAGATGACATTAATAAAAAATTCAATGCACTTAATATAAAATTAGATAAAAAAATGTTTAAAAGACAGATAGAAATTGCCTCCCCTGTTGCTATTCAAGAAACACTTGTTGCCCTTAGTTTAGCAGTATTTTATAAACTCATTGCTATTATTGGAATCCTTGAATTAGCAGCGACACAGGTTGTTTTTAGAATTATGCATGCATCTTTTATGCCTGCAATCGGTGTGGGTCAAGCATGTTCAACACTTGTAGGAAAATTTTTAGGTGAAAAAAATCCTATTAAAGCTGAGATAGCAATTTATGAAAGTTTAAGAGGATCATTTTTAATGATGGGTTTTATGGGTATTTGCTTTATTTGTTTTGCAGATTATATAATACCAATTTTTACAAGTGATGTAAATGTAATAAATATAGCTGTTCCTGGTTTAAGATTTGTTGGGTATATTCAATTTATCGATGCTATATGCTTTACTTTATGGTTTGCATTAACTGGTGCTGGTGATACAAAGGTTTTAGCTTTTGTTGATATATTATCTCACTGGTTATTATTTATACCTTTGGTATATTTTTTAGGAATTACTTTAAATATGGGCTATTGGGGTGCGTGGATTGGTTTTGCTTCACATCTTACTTTTATTGCTGCATTCACCATATTGAGACTTAAAAGTGGGAAATGGAAAGAAGTCATTCTTTAATTATACTTATCATCCAAAGCTTCTAATAATCTTAAAATATCTTCTTTAGTATTATATGCTTGAATAGAAATTCTAAAAAATTCTTTATCGTTCCATTTAAATATTGGAATCTGTATGTTATACTTTGAATAAAACTCTGTTTGATCTGCTAAAATATCATTAGATTCTATTGGTATACTGCTCATTTGGCCTAAAAATATTTCATCGGATATAGGCTCTTTCTTTAATAATTTATTTATTTCGTTTCTTGCCCATAAATTTAATTTTTTACATTGTTTAGATACATTGTCCCAATTATTTTTTTCTAAAAATTTAATTGTGTCAGACATGGTTAAGTAAGCAGAAATATCATCAGTTCCATACCATTGCAGATAATCTAAAAATTGAGAATGACTAGGCATATCTGAATCATAGCCCCAACTAATAACAAGTGGCTTCACAATATCTTGTAATTTTTTATCTACATATAGAAATGCAGTTCCTTTTGGAGAACACATCCATTTATGGCATGCCCCTGTATAAACATCTGGGCTTAACTTTTTAATATCAAGGTCAATATGTCCAGGAACATGTGCACCATCAATAATAGATAAAATATTTTTTTCTTTTGCAATTTTACATATTTTTTCAATTGGAAAAATTAAACCNGTAGAACTTGTTATCTGGCTTAAAAAAATAATTTTGGTNTTACTTGTTATTTNTTTTANNAAANATTCAATAAAATCATTTTCTGATTNTAGTGGNAANGAAATNGGNACTTGNATATATTTTGANCCTGTNTTTTTTGATATATATTTCCAGGTTCTATCTAAAGTNTCATATTCATGATTTGNTGATAATATNTCATCACCAGGATTTANATCTAAACTTTTAATAATTGTATTTANAGCAGTTGAAGGATTTGGCNTNAANNCTANATCATCTTTATNACAATTTATGTAANTNGCTAATGNNCTTCTTGATTCTTTTAAAANATCAAAGGTNTCATATATGTGTTTTGATGGATTTAGNTCTAATTTTTTTTGCCAATTTACAAGNGAATTAAATATAGGTTTTGGTGTTGCTCCAAATGANCCATGGTTTAAATGNATAATTTTAGGNTCTANCATAAANTGTGATTTTATNTTTGGAAACATATATATATTCTTAAATTAAAAAAATATATATAAAATATCACTATTATAAGATATGATAACAGTTAAAAATTTTACAGAAACAGATTTAGAATTTAAAGAATTAGCAAGAATAGATAATCTTGTAAATCATGATTCTATAAATCATCCAGATGATGATAAAAATGATTGGAAAATTAGAGATAAAAGTTTAATTAGAGATAGATTACTACTTTACAATAATGATATACTAATTGGTGTCCTTTATTATTCACAAGGTAGAGATGAAAATAAAAGAACTTGCTTTTATACATTACATTTAGATCCTGCCTATAATAATAATGGATATAGAAAATTATTATATAATAAAATGTTAGGTAGAGTAAAATTTTTTAATTGCAATCAACTTCATACAACAATATATGATCATCCAAATTATAAACAACATGAAAAANTATTAANTNAAGAAAAATTTAATTTAGTCCAAACCAATAGAGAATATTCATGTGATATAAGAAAGATTGATTTTACGAAATACAAAAATCTTATTAATAATTTAGAATCAAAAGGTATAAAATTTTTAGATTCAAAAAATGAAATGCTTGATTTACCTAATCATTATCAAAAATTAGAAGAATTATGTTGGGTATATGGTCAAGATATTCCTATGCCTAAGGGTATTAAAAGAGAAAGAGAGCCTTTTGATAAGTTCCTAAAAAATCAAGNTAACTATGAAAAAAATTATTATGCAGTTGAAATTATTGCCGTTAAAAATAATAAATATTTAGCATCAACTNATTTAGAATACTATCCTAAAGCAGAGCCATATAAGGCATGGACAGGTTCTCTTGGTGTAATTAAAAAATTTAGAAGAATGGGTATAGCTACAGCTTTAAAAATCATAGCTTTTCAAAAGTTAATAGAAAAAGGAATTTATGAAGTCAGAACGGATAATGAAATAAATAATCCAATGTATAAAATCAATGAATCTTTAGGATTTAAGCCAGTTCCATTTAGTTTAGATTATCTAAAAGAAATTTAAATTTAAATAAAAAGGGAACTATAAAATAGTTCCCTTTTTATTAATTTAGATGTAGAGTCATCTAAACCTTGATTTAAGTTATTTAGATTACAAATCTAGAAATTTAAAATAACTCCAAGGTTGTAATCAAAACTTAAATACGTCGTGTCCAATTGATTACCTCCTTTCATGTTTGTTAAAAAAAATACTACCTAAATTTAATAAATTTTTACTTAATAATAAATAATAATATATGAAGACATTGCAATTTCAGGACAATATCCATCTCCAGCACATGTAGGAGGAGAAACACATGAATTTCCACTAACTCTGCAAGCATTATAATCTATTACATTATCATCACCAAGTATTANATAATCTGTTATGTCCATTATATATGGCTTTACATCTCTTCCTGGACACCAGCCAGCTCTACCATATCCCCAGGTTCCATATTGATTTGGAATTACACCTGTTGTTTGAATTGTTTCAGGATTCATACAGTGATTATTAGATGAGGCATCAGGAAATGATTGATTGAATTCATAAACACCTCCATTAATAGAAAAATCATGTCTAGTATTACAAAATTCGCAACAATTAAAACATCCTGCGCTACCCCATCCGTGTCCAGTTATATAAGATACAAATTCAACTTTTGTTGCATTAGCTGGAACAGAAAATACTTGAGGTGGTCTATTAGTTGCATAATCAGGATTAAATTGAACAGTATTATTCCATAGTGGGTACGTCTGCTGTGCATAACCATTTAAATTTTCACCAAGATAAAATCTTAGTTTAATTGTAAGTAAACTATTGGGCCATCCAGATTCTTGAAATCTTAATATTTTTTGTTGATTTTCATTTTCTCTAAACAAAGATAAGAAAGGACTAATATCTGTTAAAGAATGAGGTTGGCGATCAAAAGGTGTTATCCANTTCGCAATTTCATAACAATTAGAGCCATCTAAATCACACAAATATAATCTTGCAATACGATCATAGTCATCACAGCCAGCATCACTATAATTCATGTTTGTATCAGGACAACCTCTAAGTAATTCAACTTCCATTTTATTATATAAAGATAAATTCTGCTCGTTTGGAATATCAAAAGGTTGTGATATACTTGCAGCCCATCCTCCAGTATAATGCTCTCTTTCAAAAATAGTTACCTCTTCATAGTCTTGCTGTGGTTCAGCAAAAGTATTATGTTCATAATCAAAATAAAGAGCTTCATGTGCCAAATAATGAATATAAGTACCAGAAAAATTTGCTGGATTACCAAGATATCCAATTTCTCTTATTTTTTGGAAACTATCAATAGCAAAAGCAAATTTACCATCTAAAATACTTGATAGCCAATTATTGAGATTTGATGTTTTTTCATTTATAAAGTGTAANNGTTNATTCCAATGATCTTGTTGTTCTTGAGTAAATCCATCTAATATTTCATCATAAATTTCCTTCATTTGTAATATATCTGATTCATATTGAGCCCTATTAGAAATAAAAAAGTAGTGGACGTTATCAGGNGATGTAGACAATAATTGTTCTCTTGTATTTGAGCCCCATAAGGCACTTGAAGTACTTACATTTGCATCAAAATGTATAAATATATAAGAATCGTTTCCTGTCCAATTATTTTCAAGATTCCATTGCGGTTCCTGAGGATATAATATCTTTGATACAACATTAACAATATCTAAAACATCAATAACATTATCGTTATTTAAATCAGCTTGTTCTAGTTGTAATTCATTTAAACTAGTATTACCTAAAACTTGACCTATCAAAAGAATAACATCTTGAATATTTATAGTTTCATCTAGGTTAACATCACCCTGTAAAGATACATTTAAGTCTGGTACACTAAATGATTCTGCTACATCAAAATAATTTAATCCGTATGGACCTTCTGAAAATTCATCTGGTAGTATTGGATTAAAACTTAATAGAAAAAATATAAAAAGTAATTTGAAAAATTTAGTAAACATATTTTTTAACCAATTTTATTAATAATAATATAATAAATCATTAAATATTATGCCATTTTTAATATAACATGTTTTAATTTTTGAATAATATGAATACTAAAATAACTATACTACTTATTATTGCTCTTTTATCTGTAAGTACATCACCTATAATAGGTAGAGCATTAGAAAATATAAATGCTGTATCAATCTCTTTCTGGAGAATGTTTATTGCAGCATTAATTTTATGGTCATTCAGTATTTTTAAACCTCAGGGACATATGGTAGAAAAAATCAATATCAATAGAACAATATGTGCTGGTATTTTACTTGGGATTCACTTTGCATTATTTTTTGAAGCTATAAAAATAACTAAGATTGCTAATGCAACATTTTTAGGTACATTGGCTCCCTTTTTTACACTTATCATTGAATTATATATTTTGAAAAGATTTTATAACAAAAAAGTTTTATTAGGACTTATGTTTACCTTATTGGGTTCAGTAATTATTCTAGGGTATCAATTTAATTTAGATTCAAAATATACAATTGGTAATTTTTATGCAGTTTTATGCTCGCTAAGTATTGCTCTTGCATTTATGATAGGTGAGAAAGTTAGACAAAAAGAAAATACAATTGTTTATACAAGATTATTATATTTTTCAGCATCAATTACTTTATTTATAATTTCAATTTTAGTAAGCGAAAGTCTATTTTATTTTAACTTAAACGAATTCTTAGGTCTTGTTTTTCTGGGACTAGTTCCAACAATTATAGGGCATAACTCAATTTATTATGCATTAAAATATGTCCCCCCCACAATAGTAGCAGCTTTCCCATTAGGTGAGCCAATTATTGCAACAATATTTGCTTTTTTTATTTTTTCTGAAGTTATATCTATTAATATTTTTATAGGTGGTCTAATTACAGGGCTAGGATTAGTATTAATTTCAATTTATAAAAAGAGTAATTACTAATTTTGGTTATTTAGTAAATAATGAAAGAAATTATTTTATGGGGTAAAAAATTTAATATTGAAAAAACTCAAGAAATTGAATTATCTGGTATTAAGGGTATTATACCTAGAGAAGTAGGCTTATTAAAAAATTTACTTTTTTTAAATCTAAGTCGAAATAATTTAGAAGGTGAAATACCAAAAGAATTATTTAATTTAAAAAAAATAAATACAATAAATCTATCTTATAATAATATATCAGGCCCCATACCAAACAATTTAGGAAGTATGAAAAAAATTATTTCACTTAATTTACAATCAAATAAAATTTATGGTAAAATACCTCAGTCAATTAGAAATCTTAAAATGTTAAATTATCTTAATTTGTCAAATAACAAAATATCAGGAAATTTTCCATTTGAAATTCTAGAATTAAAAAAAATTTGGTATTTAAATTTAAGTAATAACTCTTTAAGTGGTGAATTTTCAGAACAGATGATTGATTATTTTTCAAATAAAAAATTACCGCTTCAAAATTTATTAATTGGAAATAAAATTAAAATTAATGTAGCATAGAAGGTAAAAAGTATATTGTAATTATTTTTTAAAAATCATTTTATCATTTTTAAATGATTTGAATTCTAATACATTATCACTTGGATCTTTAATAAAAAATGTGGATTGTTCACCTACTCTACCTTTAAATCTTGTATTTGGCTCTAGTATAAAATCGATTTTTTTAAGTATCAGTTTTTTCGATAATTTATTCCATTCAATTTGATCCAAAATTATTCCAAAATGTCTACATGGTATATTATCTCCATCAACTTTATTTGTATTTTTGGATTTTATTTTTTGATCTACTAAATGAGCTGATATTTGATGTCCATAAAAGTTAAAATCAACCCATCTCTTATCTTGGCGTCCTACTTTGCACCCTAATATTTTTGTATACCATTGGATTGTTTCATTTATATTTAATACGGGGAATGCTAGGTGAAAAGGTCTTAGATTTTTATCCATTAATTTTAATTTGAAGTAACATTAATAAAACCATATTGGATGTTCCCATTATCTAATTCATAAAAATATTGATAACCAGCAGGGTATTCAAAACCAAAAAAATAATACTGAGTTTGAGAATTTGTACCAGTAAATGCAGGTATAGTAACTTCAAAATTATCCCATGATTGGTCATGAGATAATGGTATATCCCATAGGCAACCATTATTTAAATTTTCACATATATTAGATGTTTCATATGAGGAACATTCATTATTATTATAAATTGAAGTTTGATCTATCACACATTCAGGTTGAGGTGTATTAACTGTTTTTATAGTAATTTCATGATTTGAATTATTTAGCCAGTAAACTGGAACATTAATATTTGTTTGATGTAGGTTTGGCTCAAATCCATTTTCATCTGAATAAACGATAAATAAATTTGAATATACACAACAATTATCACATGGTATAGTAGCTTCACTATTATAATTTGTTGCATTCTCACTCATGCATCCTATGCATGAAGTATTATCACCAAAACAAACACCGCAACTATCTTTTGATAAATTCCAATCACATTCTTCTAAATCACAATCACAAGATTCATCACATTGAGTACATTGTCCACATTCATCTTCGAACAAATCATAGTCTGCACATTGAACGGGATCAGTTAAATTATCTTGGCAGGATAAAAATAAACTTAAAAAAATATAAAATATATATTTACTTAAATTGAATAGATGTTTCATAATTACTTACTATAACTTCTGTCCAATTATAATTTATATCCTTCAAATATTCATCAAAAAAACCAACTATTAAAAAGCTTAATCTACTTGCAAATTGTTTATCAACATTTTTGCCGGAGGTTATCATTCTTCCAATATTACTAAAATGTGGCATATCCGCAAAGTCATTGTGAAGAGTTCCTTTGATTTTTAATAGATATATATCTGAATTACAATTTGAGTAAAATTTATCTAATTTATCATAATTCAGTGTGTCTTCCTTGCTCCAGCTTTCTTGTCCTATGTAACAAAATGGGATTTTAATTCCATTATTTATTATATCATCGACGATTGGAACAAACCATCCATCTAGATTTAAGCATGCAGATATTCTGGTATCATTCCAAGATGAAACAACTGCAGTTGCTCCACCAAATGAATGGCCAAATACACCTATTTTATTAAAATCTATCGATTTATAAAATTGAGAATTTTTCATGGTTTGTAATTTGTCAATAATAAAACTTATATCTGAAGCTCTAGTATTTATTTGTGGAAGTCTTACACTCCAAAACTCTTCAGCAGAAACACCATATGGTAATTCAGAATCATAGTCTACAGTTGTTCCATTACTAAAAATTGTAATATTTGCATCATATGTATGGTCAGGAGCTATTACTATATATCCATTACTTACAAGTGCTTCAATAGCGATTGAATTTTGAGTTTTATAGCCCCCAAGTCCATGAGAGAAAATTATTAAGGGAAATTTTTTATTTATAGGTTTTGCTTTATAATATGAATTACCTTTAACATTGCTTGCCGGCCTCACAAATCCTTTAGGTTTTTCAATCGCTTCAGAAATTGCATTAATTCTAATTTCAGGATAATCCATATATGGGTAAAGTGAGTCTGATTTTTCCGATGCTGGATACCATATTTGAATTGGTATTTTTCTAGTATCAATTTTATCTTTTGTAAACCATTCATCTCTAAATGTATCTTCCCAATCGAATAAATCAGTACCAATTATATATTCTCCTCTTGGAGTTGGCAAATCTTTAAAGTTCAATACTACAGCACATGAACTTAGAAGCAAAATAAATGGTAATAATATTAGTTTTCTCATAATTTTATTTTTCCTATTAATATATCTTTAAACATTATCCAATCACCTATAAAACTATATAATGGATATTTGAAAGTAGCTGGTTTATTTTTTTCTATAAAGAAATGACTAAACCATGCAAAACCATATCCTGCTAATGGTGTTAAATATAAATAGTTATAATTTTTACTAAAAATTGATAATATAATAATTGAAATAACTAATATTGAACCTATTGCATGATAAATTTTTGTTAATTTTTTTTTATGTTCTGATAAATAAAATGGATAGAATTCGCTAAAGGAGTTAAATTTACTAGTTTTCATATCTAAATTTATGAACAATTAAAAAATAAAAATAATCTAATTTTGAGGAAAAAATGAATTATTACAATGGAAAGACAATTTTAATTACTGGTGCTTCATCAGGTATAGGAGAAGCGTTTGCTTTAACTCTTGATAAATTAGGAGCAAAATTAATATTAACAGCTAGAAGTAAAGACAAATTAGTAGATATGGCTTCTCATATGAATAATGCAATTTCAATTGCAGGAGATTTATCTAAAAAGGAATTTGCTCAATCTTTGTATGATGAAATAAAAGATAAAAAAATTGAAGTCGATATTGTAATTAATAATGCAGGCTATGGATTTTCTGGTTTATTTTTAGACTCATCTATGAAAAATTATGATGAGATGATGAATTTGAATATGTATTCATTAGTAAACTTAACCCATTTATTTTTGAAAGATATGGTTAATAAAAAAAGCGGAGGTATAATTAATATATCTTCACTAGCATCATTTCAGCCTATGCCTTTTTTTAGTATTTATGCTGCTACAAAAGCTTTTGTTACTTCCTTTACAGTAAGCCTCTATGAAGAATATAGAAAGTCTGGTATAAAAGTTTTAGGAGTTTGTCCTGGATATACAAAAACAAATTTTAATAAAAGAGCTCAAATGAATTCAATACCTGTTGCAGGCTATTTAATGACATCTCAACAAGTTGTCAATCAATCTTTAAGAGCTTATGAAAAAGGTAAGTTTATAATTGTAAATGGTAAAATAAATAAATTTTTTAGATTTATTACATCAATTATACCAACTAGGTTGTCTTTAGCATTTTCTAGCTATGTAATAAAAAAAGGTATGTCAAATAAACAATGGTAACAATGAGTTCTCATTTAGATAGGAAAGATTATTTGAGTTTATCTTTGCTGTTTATTTTATCTTTTTTCTTATTTGCAGATCAAAATTTAATGGGTCCTAATTTATCCCAAATCGCTGCAGAATTTGGTTTTAATGATTTAGAAAGAGATATCAAGCTTGGTGGAGAAATTTCATTAGTATTTTGGCTTATTGGTGGATTTTTCACTTTATTTTTTGGATATTTTACTGATATAGCTTCAAGAAAAAAACTTTTAATAATTTCAATGTTATTTGGTGAAATTCCATGCTTCTTAACTGGGTTTGTTGAAAATTATCAACAATTTTTTTGGTTGAGAGCATTAACAGGAATTGGTATTGGAGCTATTATACCTATAACATATTCATTGTTAGCTGATTATTTCCCATCAAATATGAGGTCAGCTGCAACTGGTTATTTAGGATTAGTTGTTGGTCTTGGTATAGGAGGTGGACAATTACTAGCTGGTCTTACAGGTCCTGAATATGGTTGGAAAATATCGTTTATCATTGTTTCTGTACCAAATTTTATTTTTTTATTATTATATGCAATATTTGCAACAGAACCTGCAAGAGGTAAATCTGATGGAAATGTTAATGATATAACAAAAATAAATTCATCTATTATTAAACAGTTGATTTCTAAAAAAACAAATATATTAGTTTTTTTACAAGGAATAGCTGGAACAGTACCTTGGTCTGTTTTTTTTGTTTATTTAACAGATTATTTAGCTCAAGATATAGGATATAGTGTTCAAATGGCATCCTTGGTAGTTTTTGTTATAGGTCTATCTGCTATGATAGGGGGTTTTGCTGGTGGACTGATTGGTAATAAATTATATAATATTAATCCTAAATACCAGCCTTTGCTATCTGCAGTATGTACATTTATTGGTATGGTACCTACAGCTTTTTTAATTAATTTAAGTCCAGTTGAATCTAATACAAGTGTAATATATCCTCTAGTACTTGGAATTTTTTCAGGATTTTTTATTACAATTACAGCTCCAAATATGAAAGCAGTTTTAATGAATGTTAATCATCCAAACACAAGAGGAATGGCTTTCTCAATTTATAATCTTGCAGATGGACTTGGAAGAGGTTTTGGGCCATTTATTATTAGTTTTTTTATATTGCAATTTGGAAGACAATGGGGATTTAATTTAGCAAATGGAATTTGGTTTTTTTGTGGTTTAAGTATTTTATTAATGATTAAAACGTATTCAAAGGATCAGATATGATATATTTTATTTATTTAGTTATGTTCTATTTTTCTATTATAGTTTTTTTAAGGATAAGTTATCCTGAATTAAGATGGAACTGGAATTTGGAAAAAGATAAGAAATTAAATTTCCCCAAAAATTTTTTTTGGGGAACTGCAACAGCTTCTCATCAAGTTGAAGGCAATTGTAAAAATAATAATTGGTATAATTGGGAAAATAATTTTAATTCTGATGGTAAACCAAGAATTAAAGATAATCAGAAAGCTGGATTAGCATGTGATCATTGGAATAGATTTAAAGATGATGTTTCACTTTTAAAAGAGCTTGGGGTATCTCATTATAGATTATCTTTAGAATGGAGTAAAATTGAAACTGAGAAAAATAAATTTAATGAAGATGCTTTAAATCATTATTCAGAAGTTATTGATTTTTTGCTAGAAAATAATATAGTTCCGTATGTAACTCTTCATCATTTCACAAACCCCATCTGGTTTGATGAATTAGGCTCTTTTGAGAAAGAAAAAAATATTGACTTTTTTATTAATTTTTGCGAACTAGTTTTTAATCGTTACAGTGATAAAGTAAGTAATTGGTGTACAATAAATGAGCCAGAAGTTTATTCTGTTATGGGCTATTTTTCAGGTATTTTCCCTCCTGGTAAAAAAGATGCTCAATTATCGGCTGAAGTACAGAAAAATTTATTAATTGCACACACTAGAGTATATCACAAGCTTAAAAGTTTACCTAATGGGAAGAAATGTAAAATAGGAATTGTAAAAAATGTAATGCAATTTGATCCATCTAGAAGATGGCATTTATTAGATTGGTTAGCCTGTAGAATAACAGACACAGTTTATAATAAGATGTCTTTATCTTATTTAAAATACGGTAAAATAAAAATTAATATTCCTTTTTTTATTAATATTGATTACACAAATAAAGATGCAGTTGGTGCAACAGATTTTTTTGGGCTTAATTACTATTCTCATGTTCATTTGAAATTTCAATTTGATAAGCATGAATTTTTTACAAATACTTATCCCAAAAATGATATAATGACTGATATGCCTTATACAATCTATCCTGAAGGTTTATATAGAGCTATTCGTAGAGTTAAATCAATTAATAAGCCAATTATCATTACAGAAAATGGTATCGCTGATAGCAAAGATGATAGGAGAGGATTATTTATTAAGCGTTATATTTATGCAGTGAATAAAGCCATTGAGGATGATATAGATGTAAGAGGATATTTTTATTGGTCATTGATGGATAATTTTGAATGGGCTGAAGGATATGATATGAAATTTGGATTATATGAAGTTGATTTTAAAACTCAAGAAAGAAAATTAAGAGAAGGCTCTAAAGAATTTATTAAAATTATAAATGAATCAAAATAAATCACTAGCATTAGTTCTTGCTGCTGGCAGGGGTACAAGAATGAACTCTGAAATTCCAAAACCTTTAAGTCTAGTATATGGTAAACCAATTATTTCATGGATTATAGAATCTTTTAAAAAAAACAAAATTGATATATGCCTTATAATTAATCCTAGAGATAAAAAAAATTTTAAAAACTACCATAATGATGTTAGATTTGTTTATCAAAATAATCCCAAGGGTACTGGTCATGCAGTAATACAAGCAATTGAAATTATAAAAAATTATAGTAATATCTTTATTTTTGTCGGTGATAGTCCTTTTGTTGGAAGTAATATTATATCTAAGATGATTAATTCTCATTCATATAATAATTCAGATTGTACAATTCTAAGTGGAATTTTCAATGAAAAAAAATTTCCATATGCAAGAGTTATCAGAAAAAATAAATCTATTACTAAATTTGTTGAAGAAAAAGATACCAATGATTCAGAATTTCAAGTTAACGAACTATTTTGTTCACATTATTTATTTAAATCAAAAATTTTATTAAAATTTCTTAAATATTTGAAACCTGATAACAAAAATAGTGAAATATACCTGACAGATATTTTGAATCATTTAATAAAAAATAATAAAAGTATTAATTCTATTATTATTAAAGACTGGATGCATCTTGTTGGATTAAACACAAAGGAAGATATTTCTTGGATAGAATCACAAAAAATAGTTTAGTATCAAATTATAAAGAATTGTTTTTTAAAAAATTTAAATCAAAACCAGAAATTATTTCTATTGCTCCTGGAAGAGTTAATATTATAGGGGAACATACGGATTATAATTCTGGATTAGCAATGCCAGTTGCGATTGATAGATGGATTGTTTCAATGGTATCTTTAAGAAGTGATGCTAAAGTGAGTGTTTTATCAACAAACTATGATAAATCAATATTATTTAACTTAAATGATTTGAAAGAAAACACTGAATTGTGGGAAAAGTATATTAAATCAACTATTTATGTTCTAAACAAAAAATATTCTTTTAAAAATGGATTTAATATTTTAGTTGGAGGTAATGTTCCTATTGGGTTTGGTATGTCAAGTTCTGCAGCTTTAGAAGTTTCTATTATATCATCTATTTTATCTATTTATTCAAAAAATTATGATAAATATGAATTATTAAAAATTTGTAATGAGGTTGAAAGTAAAGTTTTAGGAATTAAAAGTGGTATGTTAGATCAATATGCTTCAATATTTTCCAAAGATAAAAATTTTTTAATCATTGATTTTAGTAGTATGACACATAATTACTTCAAATCAAATTTAAGAGATTCATCATGGGTTTTGGTAAACAGTATGATTTCAAGAAATTTAGTTAACTCTGAATATAACAATAGGGTGAAAGAATGTAATATTGGATTAGATATGATTAATAATATAGACAAAAAAAATCTTTCTTTTAATGATTTAACATTAGAACATATTGAATTTTTAAAAATAAATGAAAAAATTTATAATAGACTATTACATGTAGTTTCTGAAAATAAGCGAGTAAAAAAAATGAAAAAAGAAATTTCAGTTGGTAATCAAGTTAATGTAGGTAAGATATTATTAGAATCTCATTATAGTTTATCAAAAAAATATCAAGTGAGTTGTTCAGAAATAGATTCAATTATTAATATATCTAAAAAACATTCAGGATTTTATGGAGGTAGAATTATGGGTGGAGGTTTTGGAGGCTGTACTATTAATTTAATAAAGAATGATTTAAAAAATGATTTTATATCTTTTATAAAAGATAAGTACTATAAAAAATATACAATTCGTATTAAGACAGAAGAAGTTTTTTTTACATCAGGTCTAAGCGTTTTAACAGATTTATAATGATAAAATACTTTAGTTTTACTAAGTTATGAAATATGATGAATATTAAAAAAATAATAGTAATACTTTCCTGTGGATTGATTTTTGGAGAATCTAAACAACTTTATGCAACAATACAGATGCTAGACCAAGTAGTGGTTTTGGATTTAGAAAATTTAGAAGTTAATGAAACAATTAATACTGAGTTTGTTGAAGATTCTCAATGTTCAGTTTGGAATAATGAAAATGATTGTATGCTTGCTGATTCCTGTGAATGGATGATGGGGGAATGTATGGATAGTATGCTAGGTAGTTTGAATGTGCCTCATTTTGTTTCACTTGACGAATTAAATGGATATTGGTTTGTTACAGCAATAGCATCTGGTTTTATTGCTCAGTACTCTTTACTGGATAATACATTTATTGATGCTTTTTTTGTTGGTGATGCGCCAGCTTTACTTGCAATTGATCCAAAAAATCAAATGATATATTGTTCAGCTGTAGGATTGATGTTTATGGATAATATGAGTGATATGACTCCTACTTTTGAATCAAATAAAATTAAGGTATTAAGCTACTCATCGGTGGGATTATCATCAGATAATGAAGAATATATTATTGATTCGACAACACCTCATGGAATAGCTATTAACGATAATGGAACAGAAATTTATACAGCTAGTAATACTGCAGATTGGATTTATAAAATTAATACTCAGAACGATGAAATATTAGGTTTTCCAATGGATCAAAATGTTAGTAACCCACCTGATGTAATTACGCAAAGATTAAAGCCAATACAATGTTTGTCAGTGCAGAATAAGTTATTTATAAGTTGCTCTGCTGGTAATTGGTTAAATACCTCTTCAGGTGAGACAACTCTAATCGAAGGTAAGCTACAAATGTGGAATTCAGACACAATGGAGCTTATAGACTCAATAAATTTAGGTGAGCATACATCTCCGTGGCATATTATTAAATCTCCAATTGATGATATTCTTTATGTTGCGTTAGGAGGAAGTGAAGATTATGAAACAGCAGGTGTTGCTTCAGTATCTTATTA
The DNA here is from genome assembly GCA_002693365.1 of Fidelibacterota bacterium. Lineage (GTDB taxonomy): Bacteria > Fidelibacterota > Marinisomatia > SCGC-AAA003-L08 > D37C17. Next base: position 36,296 of record NZPQ01000017.1, on the reverse strand, counting down.
TAATAATAATCTTTCAATTAATTGGGTAACAAATAATTCTTCATTTGATATATTACATGGTATAGATGTTTCTTCAGATGGTCAAAGAATTTATGCATCTGGTAGAGGAGATGGCAATATTCATGTTTTTGATAATAATGGTAATTATTTAGATAATATATTTTTAGGACAAATGACAATGCTTGGTGGTATAGCTGTAGAAAAAAGAGGTCTACCTAACATTGGAGATACTAATAATGATTTAAGTATAAATATTTTAGATGTTATAAAATTAGTTGATATAGTTTTAGATTCAATGATGTATCATCCTTACCAAGTTTATGCCTCAGATTTTAATGAAGATAACTCTATTAATATTTTTGATATAATATTATTGGTTGAAAGCATTTTATATAATTAGTGACAATTTCTAGAAAAAATTTTATAAAAAATATTTCAATTGTAACAATTGGCTTAACCTCATTTTCACGCTTATTAGCAACTGGTTCACAAATTTTTACAAATGACTTACAAGGTTTAATTAAAGATCCTAATAAAATACTTAATTTACCAAAAGATTTTTCATATACAATTTTATCAAAATTAAATGATAAAATGAATGATGGTTTACGAGTTCCTGATAAAGCTGATGGTATGGGATGTTTTGAACTAGATAATAATCATGTGATTTTAGTAAGAAATCATGAAATAGGGCATATGCCATTACTTGGTAATGCATTTAGATTAAAAAATCCATATGGTAAGAAAATGAAAAGATATCTAAAAAAAAATAATGATTTTTTTTATGATAGTTCATTGAAAAAAACTGAGTGTTTTGGAGGAACTACAACTATAACTTATAATGTAAAAACAAAAAAAGTTATAAACCAGCATCTAAGCTTAGCTGGTACTTTAGTAAACTGTTCTGGAGGAAGTACCCCTTGGGGAACTTGGATTTCTTGTGAAGAAACTGTAAAGTTAAAAGAAGGAAAAGTATTTAAAAATCATGGCTATAATTTTGAAGTTTTTCCAAGTTCAAAAAATAAATTAACAAAAGCAGTTCCACTTAAATCGATGGGACGATTTCGACATGAGGCAGTAGCTTTTGATCCATTAAAAGGTTATGTTTACCAAACTGAAGATCGAGAAGATGGTCTATTTTATAGGTTCATACCTAAAATTAAAAATAAACTTTACAAGGGTGGTAAATTGCAGGCACTATCAATAGTAGACTTTAAAAGTGCAGATTGTAGAAATTGGAAAAAAGAAGAATTTAAGGTTGGACAATCATATAAATGTGATTGGTTGGATTTAAATAAAGTTGATTCAAAAAAAGATGATTTAAGAAAACGTGGTAAGAAAAAAGGCTGTGCAATTTTTGCAAGAGGAGAAGGAATGTGGTATGCAAATGACTATATATATTTTACAGCAACAACTGGTGGAAAAAGTAAATTTGGTCAAATATGGAGATATAGTAATAATTCAATAGAATTGTTCTATGAATCAAAAGATAAAAATTTAATGTATAAACCCGATAATATTACAATTGCTCCATGGGGGGATGTAATTATTTGCGAAGATGGAAGAGGTCATGATAGATTAATTGGTGTTAAACCTAATGGTAAAACTTATGTACTTGCTGAAAATATTTTAAATACATCTGAACTTGCAGGAATAGTATTTTCTCCAAATGAAAAAGTATTATTTCTAAATATTTATAAGCCAACTATGACTCTTGCAATTGAGGGTCCTTGGAATAAATTATAAAATCGTTTTAAATTAATATGATTATGGATAATGAAAAAGTTGAAATAAAAATTCAGTCAAGATTTGAATATTACATTGATGTAATAAAAAAAAAGTTAATTAAACCAATTTTCGGAATATTAATTCTTTTAGGAGTCTTATATATTGGATTTTATCTTTTACTTTTTCTTTTAGTTTTTTTTGGTATAAAATATTTTATTGATAATCTTAAAAGATAATAATTACTAATTATTGAGGAGTTAATTATGGAATTTATTTTACCACTTTGTATAATGGCTTTTCTAAATATTTTTTTAATATTTAGATTATTGTTCTTAGCTGGTAGTTTTATTAAAAGAACAGAAATCAAGCTAGATCAGTTTCAATTATATGAAGGAGAATTTCCTGATAAATTATGGTCAGCCAGATATCAATTTCAGAATATGTATGAGATTCCGATATTATTTTATTTATTGTGCTTAATACATATTAATTTAAATATTTACACTCAGTTTGATGTTAATCTAGCGTGGGGTTTTGTAATTTTTAGATTTATACACTTTTTAATAAGACTTCAAAATCAACGTGATTTAAATATAAGACCAAGAACACTAACTTTTGTTTTGAGTCTTATTTGCCTTACAATCGGTTGGGTAAATTTGTTTATTAGCACTATTGTAGCTTAGTAATTATTATGCATAACTTTCATTGGTCAGTAAAAGGTAATTTAAAAATTCAGGGTCCCTCATCTAAAATATGGGAAGTTATTTCCTCAAAATCAAATTTAGAATTATTCCATCCTTTTTGTGATAAAAATCCAGTTTCAAAATGGCCAGGTCAAAACTCTTGTGATACAATATATTATTATAGTGGATTAGTTCTAGAAAGAAAATTTGTTAATTGGATAAATAATCAAGGCTATGATCTATTTATAGGTAAAAAAAATGGTTCAAAATCTTTTGTTTCTTGGAGAATAAAAGATTTCGGAGACAACTCATCTTTGACCGTATCTATTTACCCATATGCTTATAACTCAGGTAGTAAACTTACTAATTTCATACCATTTTATTTTTTTATAAGGCCAATGATCCAAAAATATATTAATAGTGTCATGAATGGTTTGGGACATTATATTGAAACAGGTGAAGTAGTTTCAAAAAATCAATTTGGAGCACACAGTTTCTTTTCAAATTAATTTTTTTCTGCTTCTTTAATTCTCATAGGCATAGAATCAACTTTAGATAATATTTTATCAATTATAGTATCAGATGCGTATGTTTTTTTAATTGTTCCGTCTTTCCCAATTAGAATATAGCTATGTTTTTTATCAGTATTTTTAATTTTCTTCATGACTGATTTATAGAATTTATCATTCATTAAATAATTATTTATAAATGAATTATTTTCTTTTAGTGTAATAATTAACATATCGCGTTCTTTAAACTCTTTTGAAAATCTACGTATTTTTTTAGTTATTTTATTTTCTTCATCAATGATTATAAGAATACGATTTTTCCATTTAAAATAGTTAATATTTTCAATTTCACTAAACTGCACATTTTTTTTAAAGCTTATATTTTTTGCTATGGGTATACAACTTAAAATCGCTAATAATATTATTAAAGAAAATTTCATTTAGTGTAATGTTTTTGAAAATATATTTATAACTATAACACCTAGCCCTATTAGCAAGATTCCAATAATCGATCCTAAATCTAAAATTTGATTAAATCTAAAATATCCAATGATTGATAGTAGGCATATCCCAACTCCTGACCAAATTGCATATGTAATTCCAATAGGTATATCTTTTAAAGTTAACGATAGAAAATAAAATGCGAAGCTATATCCAACAAATGTAATTATTGAAGGTATTATTTTAGTAAATCCTTCGCTCTCTTTAAGTGATGAGGTAGCAATTACTTCTGCAATGATCGCAATTGATAAGTAAATCCATTTCATTTTTAAACTTTCGATTAAGTTTAGAATTCTTTAATTGAAAATTATAATCTATTATATAATATTAAAACAAAAAAACCCTCATTGATAATATGAGGGCTTTTTTAATAATTGTGGCTCGAGGCGGAATCGAACCACCGACACAAGGATTTTCAGTCCTCTGCTCTACCAACTGAGCTATCGAGCCACTAATAAAAAAATCTATATAAAGTAATTTATATAGGTACTTAAATTATGATGATGAAAGTGGTTATTGCAACACATAATAAAGATAAACTTAAAGAATTAAAAAAAGGATTGAGTCAATTAAATATTGATTTACTAGATTTATCCTGTTTTTCTGAAGTAGGAGAAATAATAGAAGATGGTAAAACGCTTGAAGAAAATGCGCTTATTAAAGCAAAAGAAGTATTTAGATTAACTGGCTTACCATCAATAGCCGATGATACTGGATTAGAAGTAGATGCATTAAATGGCAAACCAGGAGTTTTTACAGCACGATTTGCAGGAGAAAATTGTTCATATATGGATAATGTAAATAAAATGCTTAAAGTAATGAAAAAAATAAAAACTTCTGATAGAGGTGCAGTTTTTAAAACAGTTATAGCTTTTTTCGACGGAAAAAAGGAACTTTTATCAATCGGAGAAGTAAAAGGAATGATTGCTACAGAAAAGAAAGGTCTTGGAGGTTTTGGGTATGATTCCATATTTTATGTAGTGAACGAGGGAAAAACATTTGCTGAAATGACAATAGAAAAGAAAAATATTATATCTCATAGAGGTAAAGCAATTAAAAATTTAACACCTAAATTAAAGTCTTATCTTGAGACAAACATAAAGGAGATTGCCTAGCGTCCCACTGCTAAGGTGAATAATACATATTCAATTTATGATTTAAAGGTAATTTTTTACCTTTGCACTGCTTTATTTTTAAATTTTATTAGAGCAGAACAGGGGATTAACACCCCATATTATGATAATTGTGGTAACTTTGATAATATTCCAGATAATGATTGTAAGCAAGATTGCTTTGGAATATGGGGTGGTGATTCAATATTAGATGAATGTGGTGTATGCGGTGGAAAAGGACCTCAACTTAATAAGGATTGTAATGGAGAATGTATAGTTGAAATAGATTGTTTTGGTATATGTGGTGGGAATGCTTTAATTGATGATTGTGGTAAATGTGATGAAGATCCAACAAATGATTGTAAAAAATCATATTTTGATAAATGTGGTAATTTTGATGATGATCCAACTAACGATTGCGTAAAAGATTGTGCAGGTATTTGGGGAGGTTTAACAAAAATTGATGATTGTGGTATATGTGGNGGCGAGAACTCTTCTTGTGGAGATTGCGCGGGTGTAGCTAATGGAAAAGCATATTATGATAAATGTAATATATGTGATGATAACCCAGATAATGATTGTGTTAAAGATTGTACTGGTATTTGGGGTGGAAATAATATATTAGATAATTGTGGAGTTTGTGGGGGAGATAACTCAACTTGTGAAGATTGTGCTGGAACAATAAATGGAAATGCATACTTTGATAANTGTGATATTTGTGATGATAATCCTGANAACGATTGTNTAAAAGATTGTACCGGNATTTGGGGTGGTAAAGAATTTTATGATGAATGCGGTATTTGTGGTGGNAATGGTATTCCTGATGGTTATTGTGACTGTGATTTAAATATTTTAGATTGTAATAATATATGTGGAGGCAGTAGTACAGCTGAAGATTGTTTCATNGATGATAATCCTGTTTTNTCTTCCAATATTGATATAAGCTACATTGATGATATTTATTTCAANAGAACAATCAAGTATTATAGATTTATAAAAAATATAATTGATCCATTTTACAGTGATATTAAAGGATTGACATTTGCTTCNAAATATGTCAATAATTCATACCATGGTTTAAATTTTACAAAGGAATTTAGAAAGTTAGTTGAAAAAACAGAATTNGGGTATGATTCAAAAACATTTATTTCATCCTTGAGATATAATAATAAAGATGTATTACAACCNTCAATTTACTCAATTGATTATTTTAAATCAAAAATGATTGCTAGTAATAATTTTAAGAAGNTACAGCAAATTTCTTCAAATAAAATGAATACAAATAGTCTAAATTCAAGAAAATCAAAAAAATTAACTTTAGTTAGTCAAGATATTGGAGAAACTAATGTAGCAATTAATTTGAGTGGACAAATTGAAATAAAAGGTGAGCTTGAGTTTACAGATACACAAAGTAGTTCTTTAAGTAATCAAAATAATGAATCATGGAACCTAGATATTGATCAAAAACAAAGATTTGATCTTGAGGGGCAGGTAGGAGATAGGTTGAAAATTAGTGCAGATCAAAACTCAGAGTCNGATTTTGATTTTGAAAATTCTCTTCTTTTAGAATATAAAGGTTATGATAATGAGATTATAAGCAATATNCAGGCTGGNAATATTGGTCTTAGTTTAAGTGAAGGAACATTGTTTAGTGTTGGAATGGGTAAAAGAGCAGGGGTTTTTGGATTAAAAATGAGTAGCCAACTAGGGCCNGTNGAGTTCAATACNATTATTGGTAGNGAAAAAGTNAAAAAAGAATCGTTCTCATTAGGAAATCANTCAGAAGGNCTTGATAGATATGATTATCAATTTATTAANGACAAATATTTTTTTATTGATAAAATTTTTAAAAATAATTTTTATCCNTTAAATGAAGATTATATTAACCAAATTAGTTCTAATGAATATGTTATTAAAGATTTTAGATTATATAAAAGAGCTCAGACCAATGAAATTGAAACNGATATNTATGAAGGTATTGCTTATATTGATCCATTAAATAAAGATATAGGAACNCCAGAAAATAATATATGGATTGAACTNGANGATCAATATTCAGGNAATGATTATTATATAAATAAGTATTATGGTTATGTAAGATTAAATTCAATTTCAACTAGTGATTTAATTGCTGTTCATTATACTATNGGTGACTTGAATAANGATGGNAGNATTTTAGATTCTAATAATCCAATTCAGACAGGNACTGAGTTTTTAATACAAGATAGATGTTTATTATCTGGNCAAGAAGAGTGTAATGAAAATACTCTTAATGGATGTACGGAAATCGAAGCTTCAAGTCTTGATGTATGTAGTGAAAATGTTAATACTAATTGTTGTAATTATATAGAATATAATAATGTTCCTGGATTTTCAGCAAATCCATTAATTTTAAAGATTATTAAAACTGAGGGNCAGCAGGAGCCTCCTAGTCCAGATAATCCAAATGGAAATCCAACTTGGGATTTGATGATGAAAAATGTTTACGATATAGGATTATCAAACTTTAACCAAGGTGATGAGCCTCCTGAAATTGATATTATACATGTAGGCGGTCAATTAGGCACAGAGACTGCAAGTTCAAATGGTAATACATTTTTAAGAATTTTTGGTATAGATAATAAAGATTCACAGGGATTTTTTGTATCAAATGGCGATGGAAAAGTTGATAGTTACTTTATAAATAGTTGGGGCGATCTTTTTCTTCCNTTCGATATGCCTTTTTCTTATGATCCCGAGGCGTATTTAGGAAATCCAAATTTAGATTTAGCGAATATATTTGATGGTGATTTAGAAAATATTAATATTGAAACAATATCAACTATTAGGGAAAATGGAGATGCGGGACCAGAATTTATATCTTATAGGTATGAAAATGGTCCAGCAATGTATTATAGCAGTAATGAGACTACAAAGTCATCGGAAAAAGAGTTTGTAATAAAAGTTAAAAATGTAAATCAAAATACAACTATTAATTTAGGATTTATGATTGTAGATGGTAGTGAAACTTTAACTGATGGTTCTACTCAATTAATTAAAGGTGTTGATTATTCAGTTGATTATTTTACAGGAACTTTGACTTTAATATCTGATAGAGCAAAAAATAATTCTCAAACACTAAGAATTTCTTACGATAGAAATGAAATTGTTTCATTTGATCAAAAATTAATTTTTGGAAATTCATTTAATTATGATATTGATAATAAAAGTAATCTTTTTGGAGGATTATATTTTTATAAACAGTCAATCACCGATAATAAAGTTGAAATTGGTTACGAGCCAATGGAAAATATGATTTGGCATCTTGGGGGTAAATATTCAAGAGATTTATTGAATTTAAATAATTCTATTAATAGCACAGGATTAGTAAATCTTGAAAAATCTTCAGAGATTAGTTTTTCCTCTGAGGTTGCACAAATATTTCCAAATCCAAATCCTATTGGTATTGCTTACATTGATGATTTTGAGTCATCTAAAAGATATTCAACGATGCCTATCTTAAATTCTGCATGGCAGGAGTCAGCACCTCCCTTTAAAATTAAAAACCTAGATTGTTTAAATGTTGATACTGAATTTGATTGTCTTGATTTAGAGGATTGTGAAGTGATTTATAATGAAAATAATGAATTTTTAGATTGTGAAATTATTCTTGAAAAATATGATATATATAGTAGGGAAAATTTATATTGGTATAATCCTTATAATGACATTCCAACAGAGCTTATTTGGCCCGATAAAGAAGTTGAAGAAGCCTCAAAAGAACAGACAATTTGGTTAGAAATTCCTGAAAATAAAATCGGTGGAAACCTTAATAATCCAGATAGTAATAAGTGGTGGAATGGAATAACTGCTTCTTTGTATGCATCAGATCAAAATCAATCAAATAATAAATATTTAGATATATGGCTTAATTATGAAGGATTGGTAGGTTTTGAAAATCATTACAATGGGTTACCAGAAAATCCAATTTTAGTTAACAGAAANAATCTTAAATTGAATATAGATATTGGAATGATTAGNGAAGATACAAATGATAATGGGATTNTAGATACTGAAGATTTAGTGCCAGAATCTTTAATGATTATGGGAGATGGTTTATTAGATGCTGGTGAAGATAAAGGAATGGATGCCTGTATTAATGAATTTGAAGATGGTTGGGGTGGATGTCTCTGTCCAGAATTTAACCATGGAATTAATAATGATAATACTTACAATAGCTGTACCGANTTGGATCAATCTACTTTTTCACAAATTAAATCTGAAATTCTTAATGGNGTAATAAGTGATAATAATTTAATTAATATTAATGCTAGTTCGGATGANCCTAATAATGATGATTTTAGTTATACATCTGGTAGTTATGATTTTAGTGGTTATAATGGAACTGAAAATAATGGTTCAGTTTTAGAAAATAAATATCCTGATTCTGAAGATTTAAATGGAGATCAATTTATTGATGATATTAATTCATATTATTCATATACAATTGATCTAGATATGAATAATAATGATATTATACAAAGTGAAATATTATCAACAAATTGGAAGCTTTTTAGAATCCCATTAAATGATTTTATAGCTATTAATGAGACATCTGGTTATAATGCTGANTGGACAAANGTTAAAAATATACGACTTTGGCTTGAAGGAGAATATTCAGAAAATGATACATATGGTTTGCTTGGTATTGCATCAATAGAAATTGTTGGCAATGAATGGGAAGAATTAGGTGTAGTCNATAATGAAACTATTGGAAATGTTGGATATTTAGAATCTGATTTTGTTCCAAATGAAAACATAAGTATTCAGCTTGTGAATAATCAAGAAAATTCAGATATATATAGTTCTCCNGATGGAGTTTCAGGTAANAATCAAAANTTTGGTACAGGTGGATTAGGTAGTTTGATTATCGATAAGGAGCAATCTCTTGTTATTGATTTTTCAAGCAATTCTAGTAATAATGGNGGAATTAATATAGATAGTACGGCATTTATTAAAAAAAATGTGAGTTATTCATCTTTAGATACTGAAAAGCAAAATAGTTTTTTTGTTTATAAAAATTTAGAAATGTATATGAATGGTAATGAATCAAGTTTAGGACAAGACTGGTACGATAATTGTANTGGTATAGATAGTGAAGAGTGCTCTAATGTTGAATTATGCTTCAGATTTGGGAAAGATGAAAATTATTATGAAATAAGAAAACCATTTAAATCAATAGATAATGAATCAGTAACTGATCCAAATGGATGGCANAATTTAAAAATAGATTTAGATGAATTAACTAGGTATAAATTAAATAGACAAAATTTAGAATCTTATGTTGATAACGGTATTGATAATTGTGATGATTTATATGAAACTGGAATTATAGATACTCAAACTAATATACCCTTGTGTTTAAACCAAGATACNATAGATTTAGGAATTACAACATTGAAAATATGTGATGAGCTATTAGGTACACCGGTCTTTAATGATGAGCANCAAATTTTTTGTNATGAAAATGATTGTTTAAATTTTATTAATAGTGATATATGTGTTGATGAAAGCTTTGATGACNTAGGNCTTTATAATCCCTATATTTTAGATCCAAATGGAGATAATTATTATAATCCAGGAATTGAATGTTGNGATTTAGATNTAAATAGTAATAATTATTGTATCCCAGATAACAATAATATTGAATTACCTNATTTTTATTGNCCTGATCCATCTGATAATTTTTATATAGCNACAGATGGAAATAGCCAGTATGATTGTATTGATGAAAATGATGAATCATGCAGTGAAGATGATTCAGTTATTTACGGAGAAAGTGTAATCGATGATTGGGACCAAAATAATTTATATACAATTCCNGGNTCGTANATACCTGAAGATGAAATTTGGTCATGGAAAGATTACTGTGAAAGTAATAATCAGTTAGATATTAATGAGTGTGATGATTGGATAAATGTTGATATAAGTAGTGTGTGCGAAGACTGTTCTGAACTAAGAGTTAAAGGTGAACCAGCTATNAATAAAATGGAATATATAATGGTTGGTATTAAAAATAATGCACCTGGTACAATTTTTGGAAGTGTATGGATNAATGAGCTGAGAATGACAGGTGTTAAAAGAAAAAAAGGAACAGCTTTTACTACAAATTTTAAATTTAATTTAGGCGAACTTTTTAATATTGATTTAGATTTTAAAAGTGAAGAAGCAGATTTTCATCGTTTAGAGCAGAGACTAGGTTCAGGTGATCATTCAATTAATTATTCAGTAAATTTAGGTTTTTCTCCGCATGAATTGTTAAAAGAAAATTATTTTCAATTACCATTTAATATTAAGTATTCCAAAGGTTTGTATTCACCACAATATAAGCCTGGTTCTGATATTATATTAGGTGGATTTAATCAAACTCCAAATGAATTAAAAAATATTAATAATTCAGTAACTTTAAGTACATCATTAAATACTATGTTATCNAATTATTATAAAGAAAATTTATTTTTTAAATATTTTCTTGATAATTCAAAGCTTGNTTACTCTTACAAATGGAATCAATCTTCAAATACAACAATTTTAAATAAAGAATCTGTATTACNAAATATAAATTATGATTATACTTTATCATTTAGTAGAGATAATAAGTTGTATCCATTCAAAAATTTATTTGATACTGATAATANTAATGATAAAAAATATTTTATTAATTTTTTAAAAGATATTAATTTTTATTATACACCACAAAATATAAATTTCAGCTCTTCTTATGTTGATTCAGATAATCTTACTGTTCAAAGAGATCTGTATGGTGGAATAATTACAGATGAAAGAAATATAGATTTAAACAGAAGCTTATCATCAAATATTAATATCATTGATAATTTATCATTCCAATATTCAGTTAATATGAAAAATAATTTAAATGATTATTTTTCAAAAAATTCTAATATGAAAATTTCAGACTTCTTTGATTTATCATATTCTCCTGGAATAAAGAAAAGCTTTAATCAGCAATTATCATTCACATATACGCCAGAATATTTAAAATGGCTTAGCCCACGATTTAATTACGTACCAACTTACAATTGGGTTAGAGATGCTGTTAGTGGAGAATCATCGACAGCTGACATATCTAGTGATAATAGATTTTCAGTTTCATTTACTTTTTCATTTACTCAATTTATTGAACAGTTTTATGAATCAGATAAAAAAACATCTGGTAGTTCTTCTAGGTCTACTTCAAGAAGACGATCTAGTAGTACTAGTAATAGTTCTTCCAATAACAAAATATTTATAATAAAACAGCCACATTTTAAAGCTATTCTAAAGTTTTTACATGAAGTAGGTCAAAGATTTTCTAGTGTAAATATTAATTACGCTTATAATACAGCAAATAAGTTTAATAATATTTCTACTGATATAAATCCAGATTACAAGTTTAAATTAGGAATTAATGATAGGCCAATTGAGGGAAGTTTATTTGCTGGTTCTGATGGTATAATTATATCCTCTTCAAATACATTTAATCAAGAATTAAAGTTCAGTACATCGATTCAATTAAGTCAAAATTTAACTTTATCAAATGTTGAATATAGGGTTTCTCTTTCAGCAAATAACCAAAGTGATAGTGGATATAATGAAACACAATCTCAATCATATTTTCCATTAGGTGCATCTGGTAAAAATGGATTTCCAATTTTTGGTTGGTCAATTAATTTAAGAGGTTTAGAAAAATATGATTTTTTAAATAGTTGGTTTAAAAGCTTTAGTTTAAGTCATACTTATAGTGGTGAGAAAAATGAAATAAGTCAAGATTTTATAATTCAAAAATTAGATTATAAAAGAAACTTTGCACCTTTCCTGAGATTTGATATGACTACAAAACAAATACCACTTGATATTGATTTAACTCTCAATAATACATTGAATATTACAAATGAAGGTGGACAAATTGAGAGAACAACTAACAATCAAGTTAGCTTGACATTCGGTTATAGAAAGAAAACGGGCTTTAATATGCCGGTATTTTTTCTAAGAGATTTTCAAGTAGATAATGAGGTTAACTTAAGTTTAAAAATTGGTTATGATAATAGTAATACAAAGTTTTCGTATTTTGAAACAAGCGATTTAAATCAATTTGAAGTAATTGCATTTAGTAATTCATATAATTTGCAACCTAAAATAACATATAATTTTAGTAAATTTGTTGAGGGTGATTTGTGGTTTAACTATATAGTTTCAGATAATCATACATCAGGAAGAAAAAAAGAAACTGATATAGGATTTCAAGTTAGAATTTATTTTGAGTCATTTGATTAATAAAATGAAAAAAATTACATTTATATTATTTATTAGTTTATTTTATACGCAGAATGTTCCTTTTTTTGATGGTGAAATAGCATTCAAATACCTTGAAAAACAGTGTTCTTTTGGTGAAAGATTCCCAGGAAGCCAAAGTCACGTTGATTTTAAAAATTATTTGGTTGATTTTTTAAATGGAAAAGCAGATGATTTAATCGTATATGATCATGAAATAAGCCACCCCTATATTAAAGATAAAAAAATTACATTATTTAATATATTAGCAAGATATAATTTAAGTTCACAAAATAGAATTTTATTAATGGCTCATTGGGATACTAGAGAAATTGCCGACTTAGATAAAAATAAAATGAATCAAAATAAACCTATAATTGGTGCAAATGACGGTGCAAGTGGTATATCTATTTTAATGCATCTATCTGAAATATTTTCAGATTATCCATTTAATAATATTGGTGTTGATTTATTATTTGTTGATGGAGAGGATATGGGGAGACATGGTGATATTGAAAATTTTTCTATTGGGACAAAATTATTTGCAAAAGAAATGAAAAAGCCTTACCCTAAATTAGCAATATGTTTAGATATGGTAGCTGATAAAGATCCGGAATTCAAAATTGAATATTTTTCATTTATTCAGGCTGAAAAAGAAGTACTCGAAATATGGGCATTAGCAAATTCTTTAGGATTTACAGAGTTTGTTTACGAAATGTCTCAACCTATTTATGATGATCATAGAGCATTATTTGTTGAAACAGGAATTCCTTCCTTAGATATAATTGATTTCGATTATCCTTATTGGCATACTTTAGAGGATACTGTTGATAAGTGTTCTCCTTATACATTGGGTATTGTTGGAAATCTTGTCTGTGAATATTTATATAGAGAAGAAAGTGAATATTAAGAGTTCAATTATATTATTTTGTTTTAACACGTTATGTTTTTGTTTGTATCCAACTAAGTATAACATAAATCATGACGAGTTGAACAATAATTTTAGATTAAGAGAGCTTAGTGAAGATTTGAATAGTAGTTCAATAGTTGATTTAAGAATTTTAAATAATCAATCTATTGTAATTGCGACATCTGGTGGATTGGGTCTATTGGANAATAGTATGAATTTATACAGTTTTGAAGATTCAAATCTACCTGTTGGAGGAAACCCCGCTTTAGAAGTTTATACTGAAGAACAATTAATTATTGTATCAGGAGTAGAAACAGTAAATTTTCTAAATGAAGAAGTTTCAAGTGGTACGGGTATTGCATGGTCAACTGATAATGGTAGTTCATGGAAATTTATTCCTCANCCTCAAGATCAATTACCAGAATGTGAAAATTTAACATGTGATAACCCGNTAAATTCACCTGACGAATGTGAATGTTCTCCAGCTGGGTCAGGNTGTTCTTGGGATGTTCCATCACAAACTTGTAGTCAGATAAGTAATAATATCGTTATTAACTGGGGTGGACAGACTCTATCAAGCTTAGCTATACAGACTACTGCAAAAAATGTCACTTATGATGTTTCTGCNGATACTGTAAATAAATATATTTATACTGCAAATTGGGCAGGTATGCTAAGACGTTTTAAATATACTGACGAAAATCCAAACTGGGANATTATTCCTCTNCCAATGGATAATCAGTCTTNTGTCAACTGTGGATCTTATCCTGCNAGTTATGTATATAATCCCGTAGATCCGCAGATTAGTGGAAATTTGAATTATGGCGGAAACCATAATCATAAAGTTTTTTCAGTATATACAGAATTTTATAATGATCAAATGTATGTTTGGGCTGGTACAGCAGATGGAGTAAATAGAGGTATTATAGATGATAACGGATGTATTGATTGGATTCATTATACAACGTTTGATGGCTTGGGTGGAAATTGGATTATAGATATCGTTCCACAGTATTTAANTAATAGTGAATTTCCAAGGATATGGTTAGTTTCATGGGATAGAGAAGAGAGTACACCTCATCCAAATGCTATAACATATACAGATGATAATGGAGANTCATGGTTTACANTAGATCAGTTTGGAGAAGAATATATTGATTCAAATGGTAATGACATTTATGATTTAGAAGATATTATTATTGATGATTTAAATAATAATAATTATTATGATGGTGCAACACCTTATAGTTTTTATTTTACAAACGATGTTTTATATGCATCAACAAATAGAGGTGTATTTTTTGCATTTTCAGATAATATTTTAAATTGGAATAAATTAGAATTTCCAGCTGAAATATTAAATATTCTAGATTATAATCAAAATATNGAAAATCAAATCTTTTCNGAAGAAAAGGTTTACACTTGTATNAAAAGAAATAATATATTTTTTATTGGTACTCCAAAAGGTNTAGTCTGGGTACAGTCACAAGATAATATTGATAATCCAAATTTATGGAATTTAGAATCATGGGAATATTATATAGGATCAAATCAGGAAATTGTTAATNAAAATAAATTACACATTTGGCCAAATCCATTTTTTATTGAAAATATTTATACAAATGTAGACTTTCAATATAAAACTGATTATAATTACGGAATTATGAATATTTATGATTTNTCGATGAATTTAGTTGACTCATTTGAATGTACTCAATTTAATAATTATAATAATTTGGAATGTTCTTGGGATGGAAGAAACAAAAATAATATTAAAGTTTCTAATGGAGTTTATTTTTGTAAGCTTCAAATTGGAAAACAAGAGGTTTGGGAAAAATTAATGGTGATAAATGCAGTGAAGGGTCATTATTAAGGTGAAGTACATATTGTTATTAATTAATTTTTANTTATTTGCAAATTTTTATGCTGGTTATCCTGGNTCTAATTTTAACTTTGGAACAGATGCTAGAAATATTTCTATGTCTAATTCTTTAGTTAGTACTTATAATAAAGGTTTTGTAGCATTTAATAATCCTGCTTTGCTTCCAAAGATTTCAGATAATGAATATGGTTTTTCTCATTTTCTAATGTCTTTGGATAGATCATTNCAATCAGTATCAATAGCTAGACCATTACCGCCATCTGCAGGAGTTAGCTTATCATTTTTTAGAATTGGTACAGAAAATATTATACAAACAAATTCAGGTTTTGGTGATCAGCTTAGTACTCTAAGGTATTCCCAGGGATATGGAATGTTATCTTTTGGGNTTGATTTAGGTTCNTTATCAGGTGGTTTTAATTTTAAGACTTTTTTTAATAATATGGATATTTATAAAAGTGATAGCAGTATAGGATTTGATTTAGGATTTTTATATGACTTTAATGAGCATATGAATTTAGGTNTAAAGATAAGTAATTTATCATCATCATTTAATTGGGATATTAATCATCTTAATCAAAATCAATCTGTGATATATGAAGAAGAGATTCCTGTAAACCATATGATTGGTTTTTCATATAATTTACCANATCGATTTATCNTTTCTTGTCAAGTAGATTACTTGCCAGTTAAAAACTCCCCAAGTTTATCTGAACATATNTATAATAAATACAAGGTTGGATTTGAATATTATTATAATTCTGACTTATTAGTTAATNCTATATCTTTAAGAGGAGGTGTTAGCTATATTGATAATAATATAGATTATGCTTTTGGCTTTGGAATTCCTTTTAAAATTAGTGAATTTATGATTTTAAATATTGATTATGCTCTTGATTTAGGTTTAGTTGATCAAGGATTAAGTCATTTATTTAGTTTTTCATTGTTAAATTATTAATCATGTTATTTTGGATATTAAATATAATATTACTCTTTAACCTTTCTTTATGTATTGGATTAAAAGCATTAATAATTCCACAATCTGCATCAATGTTATCAACATCAGGAGGAGGCATTTGTTATAATCAAGAGCTTAATCCTNCGNTAATATCAGTTGATAATTCATATATAAGTTTATCGGAAAATTTATGGTTAGGTGGTGTATCTGGTCAAAAAATATCTTATTATTTTAATAATCATAATTATATTTCTTTCGAGAATTTAAGTATTAATGATATAGAGCTTAGAAATGAAGTTGCTAGTGAAAGTCCAATAGGTTTTTTTGGTGCAAGTTGGTATGCATTNGAAATGAACAAGTCTTTNGATGTTTTATTTGAAAATTTATCTTTTGGTTATAAAGTAAAATTTAATTATTCAAAATTATTTTCTGAATCTATGCATGGCTTTTCTGTAGACTTAGGTATTAATAATAAGGTTAATGAAAATTTAGATATTGGTTTTTTAATTAGGAATATTGGAAGAGAATTTTCTGATAACTTAAGATTAAATAATGAAATCTTAATTGGGGTTGGANCAAAATATTTTATGCCAAATTTAAATCTAGTATTTTTGTCAGACTTTTTTATTTTTGAACAAAATAAATATTTAAAATTAAGTACGATAACAACCTTACCATATTTAAATTTTATTGTTGGGGGGACTTATTCAGATAGTTATAAAGATTTCTCGTTTGGTATTAAATTAGACTATAAAAAATGGGCAATTGTTTTTGGTAATTTAAATCATAANAATACAGCCCTAGGTAGTCCTTCATCAATTGAAATTATNAAGAGTTTCTAATCTTGTAATTTTTTGTAATTTTATATCTAGNTGAATTAAATATTAATTATATTACAATATGTTTAAAAAATTATTTATTTATAATATCTTTTTATCAATAGGATTAACATCAACAGTTAGCTTTTTCATTGACTTATCAAATTCAAGTTTACCTAATGAGCAGTTTCCTAGTATTGTTATAAATGGAAGTTGGAATAATTGGGAT
Source organism: Fidelibacterota bacterium (assembly GCA_002693365.1). Classification (GTDB taxonomy): domain Bacteria; phylum Fidelibacterota; class Marinisomatia; order SCGC-AAA003-L08; family D37C17. The sequence continues at coordinate 18,659 of NZPQ01000017.1, read as the reverse complement.
GGATGGGGTATTACTCTAACTGATGATGATAATGACCAAGTATTTGAAGGTTCGATTGATTTAGAAAATGGGACCTACGAATATGTAATAGCTGGNACAGGTTCTAGTGATAGTTGGTCGGGTTGGGGACAGATCATTTATGCCCCTGGAGGAAGTTCTTGTGATTTCAACCCTAANGATAATTTTAATAATTATGGATTTATAGTCTCTGGAAATAATTTGAATCAAGCTTATTGCGCTGGTAGTTGTGATAATAATTGTAATGGNGGAATTCAATTAAGNTGTGAAGATGAATCAGCTTGNAANTTTTTAGAGATTGGAAATTGTCANTATCCTNCTNAAAATTATAATTGTCAAGGTGATTGTATNGTTAGTATCGATTGTGANGGTAATTGTGGCGGAAACTTAGAATTTGATGAGTGTGNTGTATGTGACGGTCCTGGAATTCCTTATGGATACTGTGATTGTGATTTAAATATTCCAGGTTGTACTGATACTTGGGAGCTTGTTTGGTCAGATGAATTTAACGGCTNAGAAATCGATCAATCAAAGTGGAGCTTTCAAACAGGTACTGGTTCTCAATATGGTTTGTGGGGCTGGGGAAATGGAGAATCACAATATTATAAATCCGAAAACTCTTCCATTATNNATGGGAAGCTTGTTATTGAAGCNAAGTATGAAAATTTTTCTGGTTCTAATTATACTTCTTCTAGATTAAGAACAAAAGATAAAGGTGATTGGCTTTATGGAAAATTTATAGCGAGGATGAAACTACCTGAAGCTGGAGGTACGTGGCCTGCTTTTTGGTTATTGCCTACTAATTCTCCATATGGAGGTTGGCCAAATGGTGGTGAGATTGATATTATGGAACATTATGGATGTGAAAGTATGAACAGTGGAGACCCTTTTGCTACAGTTCATAGCTCTATGTACAACTGGAATGGTGGAATTCAGCCACCATCTTATTATTTAAACCAGGAAATTGATACAAATGAATTTCATGATTATGAAATGGAATGGTCNGAAANTGACATTAAATTTTATATAGATGGTAATTATATGGGTACATATTTTAAAACAAATTCAGGTTGGCAGCAGTGGCCTTTTGACCAAGAGTTTCATATTATATTAAATCTTGCAATAGGAAGTAGTTATATGGCATGCACAACTGAAAATAANCTTTTCCCACAAAAACTTGAGGTTGATTATGTAAGAGTATTTCAGTTAGGCGATGGCTGTGGTTTAGATGGAGATATTAATCAAGATAATTTTGTTAATGTAACAGATGTTGTCCTTTTAATATCATCTATTTTATCAGGAGATAATAACTTTAATTTATGTTATGATTTAAATAATGATAGTCAGATAAATGTTACAGATATAGTAACATTAGTGAATATGATTATTGGTCCTATTGGTACACTCTAACGAAGTCTATTTCAAGCATTTGAGGAAATGTTGTTGATTCAAACGAACATATTCCTCCCCAGTCTCCTCCAATTGCTAAATTAAGAATAATAAAAAAGTTTTGATCAAATGGCCATGTAGTATAATCATCTCCATTTTTGTAATATGTATAGTAGCTTATATTATCAACATACCAATTAATTGAGCTGTCATCCCATTCAATTGTATATGTNTGGAACTGATCTACATCTGTGCCAGTCACAGCAAGGATATTATTTAAAGTACCTCCTTGTTGAGTATTATTTACAAAATTATATTCACTGCAATGAATTGTACCATGAATATTCCCATTATCACACCCAATATGCTCCATAATATCAATCTCACCACTATTTGGCCATACTCCATAGACTGAGTTAGTTGGCATCATCCATATTGCAGGCCATGTTCCAAGACCAGTAGGGAGTTTTGCTCTTACTTCTATCCTNCCATATTTCCAATCACCTTTGTTTTGTGTTGTCATTCTTGNAGAGCTATAATCTGCATTATTATAATTTTCTTTTAAAGCTTTGATAATCAATTTCCCATTTTCAATGTAAGCATTTTCTGATCTTGATGAGTAGGCTTGTTCTTCATTATTAAAAGTACCTGCTCCCCAAGTTTCAAAATTCCATCTAGATAAATCAATTTCAGGGCTNTTGAATTCATCATTCCAAACTAAAGTATAATTTTCTGGTGGATTATCATAAATACAATTGTAATCATCAGTTGAATTTTCATTATAATTTAGTGCATTNGAATCATTGCACCCATTACAAGCATCAATATAAGCAATACTTACACATGCATTATTNCAATTAAAAGCTGAGTTGCCATTACAAATATTATTGCAATCTANTTCTTNTTCAGAACAACANGTNCCTGTAATATCTTCATATTCACAAANTGANGGTGCGATAGGNTTATANTCATTNTATTCTTGNTCNTTACAGCTAAATAAAAATAAAAAAANTAAAAAATAAACCATTAATATTTTAANCCATAACTAAATTCGAAAAGTGGGTCATAGTTTTTATCTTTATAATTTGCTGGAATTTGNGAAATATCTCTTGGCCAGCTAAACGATAATTTNCCNGTAGGANTATAATCACCAAAAATTACATCTGNGACTCCANNTCCTTCAGTACCTGGTAACCANGCTGAAATAAAAGCATCCCAATCTTTTAATTCTTCTGTTATCATTAAAGGTCTTCCTGATAACATGATTACCACTAATGGTATGTTTGCAGATTTCATGTTATTTAAAACCGCTATATCTTCTTTAGATAATTTAAGTTCGCCATCATCACCCATTCCTTCAGCATAAGGCTTCTCACCAATAACTACAATACCAACATCTGCATTACTTGCATTATNCCCAGTTTCAGAAAATGTTACTTCAGTATTTTTTGAAACAGTTGATTTAATTCCATCTAAAATTGTAGTACCACTAGTAATATCTCCCATTTTTCCTTGCCATTCAATTGTCCAACCTCCACATTGCATACCAATATCATTTGCTCCAATACCAGCAACATGAATTTTATCTAAATTTTTAGATAAAGGTAGAATATTATTATCATTTTTCAATAGCACCATTGATTTTCTAACCGCTTCTCTTGCAATTTTTCTATGTTTTTTTGAACCAAAATCTTTTACATATTTTTTACTTGCAAATGGTTTATCAAATAAGCCCATTTGATGCTTTACTTTTAAAATTCTATAAACAGCATCATCCAATCTTTCTTCTTTAATAAGTCCTTCTTTGACAGATTCTTTGAAAAGTTTTAGNAATTTATGATATGGTTCTCCACCCCAAATTGTATCACCAGGAACCATAATCATATCAATACCAGAGTTTATTGATGTTACAATATCAGATTTGTAATCTCCAGGTATTTCATCAATACCTCTCCAATCNGAAATAACAAATCCCTCAAAAGCAAGTTCTTCNTTTAGNAAATCGTTAAATAAATATCCACTAGCATGGCATTTAAGACCATTATAGCTATTAAATGAAGCCATTATTGTTAAAACTCCATTATCAACTGCATCTTGATAAGGNATTAAATATTTATTTCTTAAATCTTCATCACTAATTATTGCATTNCCTCTATCGATTTTATAGTTATTATCTCCAGTTCCCCAGATTGTTGCTCCATCACCTAAGAAATGTTTTGCACAAGCAGCTACTGATTTTTTNCCNCCAATTTTATTTTGNTAGCCTTTTATTGCNGCAATACCAAGNNTAGAAACAAGTTCAGTATCTTCTGAAAATCCTTCGTAGTATCTACCCCATCTNGGATCTTGNGGNATTGCTAANCATGGTGCAAAATTCCAATCTATGCCAGTAGCAACAACTTCTTTAGCNGTAGCTTCTGAAACCTTATAAACAATTTTTTCATCAAATGTACATCCTAATCCAATATTGTGTGGAAAAATTGTAGCATTTGGTACATTATTGTGTCCATGTACGGCATCTACGCCATAAATAATTGGTATTTTTAATCTACTTTTAAGTGCAGTCTTTTGAAAGTGGTTATACATATTTGCCCAGCCTTCTACTGTATTGTCTTCAGGTACNGATCCACCACCACTTAAAATTGAACCAATTCCAAATTTTATCAAATCTTCATCAGACCTTAAAAATCTTCGGTCAATTTGGGTCATTTGACCAATTTTTTCTTCAACCGTCATTTGTTTTAATAGAGTATTAATTTTTTTATCAATCTTAGATTCACAAAAAATAATACTACTAAGTAATGAAATAGATATAAGTTGTTTAATTGTTCTGTTCATAATTACCTTCGATATTTTTTTTAAAAATTGTATATTAATAAACTTGGTTACCTCATAATTTAAGGAGTTATAATGATATTAATCGATTATTTTGTTTTAGGTTTATATTTTGCTGTAATACTTGGTATAGGTTTTTACTCTTCAAAGAATAAAGATAATACATCTCAATACTTTTTAGCCAATAGGAATTTAGGATGGTTTGTAATCGGAGCATCATTGTTTGCTTCAAATATTGGTTCTGAGCATTTAGTGGGTTTAGCTCAAAGTGGGTTTAAAAAAGGATTAATTGAGTCTCAGTTTGAAATATTGGCAGCTTTTATGCTTTTAATTTTAGGTTGGGTCTTTGTTCCNTTCTATAAAAGAAGTGGTGTTACAACTATGCCTGAATTTTTAGAAAAACGTTTTTCATCTTCAGCTAGAATGTATTTATCGGTGGTATCAATCTTTGCATATGTCATCACAAAAATATCAGTGACTATTTTTGCTGGAGCTGTTGTATTTGAAACTTTATTAGGAATAGATTTCTGGACAGGAGCAATTATCGTTGTCATAGTGACAGGTCTTTACACTATTTTAGGTGGACTAAAAGCCGTTATTTATACAGATACAATACAAATGTTTTTACTNTTAGGTGGTTCAATATTAGTAACAATATTTGGCTTGAATGAGGTAGGAGGATGGGNTAATATGGTTGCTGCTTCTGGTGATGGTTTCATGAGCTTGTGGAGAACTGCTTCTCATCCAGAATATCCTTGGACAGCAATATTATTTGGTGCCCCAATTTTAGGTATTTGGTATTGGTGTACAGATCAATTTATCGTTCAAAGAGTATTAGCNGCAGAAAATGAGAGNGTAGCTAGAAAAGCAACAATATTTGCTGGTTTTTTAAAACTAACACCNATGTTTCTTTTTGTNGTTCCTGGAATGATTGCTTATGCAATGCATAATGATCCTGCCTCTGCATTNAAACTTCCTGTTGTAAATGGAGAAGTCCAGAGTTCAGGAACATTAGCAGCAATGGTACAATATCTGCTGCCTGCAGGATTAAGAGGCCTTATCGCAGCAGGAATACTATCAGCATTAATGAGNTCTTTGTCATCTGTATTTAATTCATGCTCAACTCTTATAACATGGGATATCTATAAAAAATATAATCCAGATAAATCTGAAAAAAGTTTAGTTAAATTTGGTCAGATTGCAACTGGTGTTTTAGTTTTATCTGGAATGATGTGGATTCCATTTCAAGAATCCTTNTCAGCTGGTGGTCTTTTTACATATTTACAAAGTGTCCAAGCACTGATATCCCCTCCGATAGCTGCTGTTTTTCTTCTCGGTTTATTTATTAAAAGAATTAATTCAGAAGGTGCAATGGCTGCGCTCTANACAGGTGCAGTTTTAGGTATATCAAGGCTTGTATTTGAAGTAAATGGTGCTGATAATATTTTAACTCAACCACTATTTCTACATTTTGCACTTTATTTATTCTTGATATGTTCAGGTGTTATGATTGCTGTTAGNTATGCAACTCCAGAGCCTGACTATAATAAAATAAAAGATTTAGTTTTTCAAAAGTCTGAAAATAAAGAAACTAATTATTTTTCACAAGATGCTTTATTAACATATCTGTTGATAGCTAGTGTATTTATAATTTGGTTTATTTTTAGCTAGTTTTACAGAAAGGTATTAACATGAAAAAAATCATATTATTGAGCNTTTTTAGCTTAGCTTTATGTGTTGAAGTTACTTTCAATGTTGACATGTCTGATCAAGAAGTTGGAAGTGAAGGTCCAACATTATGGATGGGAGCTTATTATCCAGCAGCAGGTTTTATCATGTCAGATGATGATGGTGACCAGGTATGGTCATACACTATAGACTTAGATCCAGGAACTTATACTTACAAATTTAGAAATGGATGGTGGACTGATTGGAATACTGGCAGTGGATGGGAGGATGTTCCCCAAGAATGTGAAGTAGGTGATTATGGTGATAGAGAAGTTGTTGTCAGCAATGAAAATTTAAATATTAACCCGGTATGTTTTAGTAGTTGCTCTTCAGAATGTATTGAAATAATTTACTCAAATGTAACTTTCCAGGTTGATATGACTGATGAGGATTTATTACCAACAGATATTGTTTACGTTAATGGAACATTTAATGGATGGTGCGGAACATGCAATCCTATGAGTGATGCTAATGAAGATGGTATTTGGGAGTTAACAATAGAGCTTGGCGCTGGNTCTTATGAATATATTTATACAACTAATGGCTGGGATGGCTTGCAGGCTGGAGCACCAATTGGAAGTGAATGTGATTTTTTATCAACTGACTCATATGGTAATTATGGNTTTANATTAGATGGNGAAGATGTATTNCTTGATTTNTATTGTTTNGGNACATGNTATGATGAATGTGTTCAGCCAGTTCCNGTTGATGTTACTTTTAATGTAGATATGAATGGNGAAATTGTGAATGATGGNGTATTTATGATTGGAAGTTATCAAAGTATAGTTCCATGGTCACAATTTATAGCCCCAACTCAAATGAGCGATGAAAATGGTGATGGTATTTATTCAGCAACTGTAAGCCTAATGACAAGTGAGTATATTGAATACAAGTTTGTAAATGGTAGTGGTGTATCAGGATTAGTTGAATCAAATGAAGGGATTGGCGCATGTGGTTCAAATCCAAATGCAACATGTTCTAGTCCTGGATCATCGTGNAATAATAGATTTNTAGATATTCCAAGTTGTGAATTAGATAGTAATGATGTATGTATTTTAGATCCTTTTTCTATTGATGCTGTATCTTTTGATTCCTGTGGTTCTACAATCGCTAATGTAAATTTTACAATTGATTTAAATGGTACTGNNTATCCAAATNNTGANTATGATCAATGTGGTGTAAATGGGTCATGGTGNGCAACAGAAAGTGGAGATTGGCCAGGATGGTGTTTNACTCTAGATGATGATGATGGTGATAATATTTTTACTGGTACATTAGAAGGTTTATCATCAGGTAATTATGAGTTTATAGTATTTTGTAGTGGTGCAGCTGATAATTTTTCAGGTTGGGGTGTACAATTTGGTCCAAGTGTGGGTTCTGAGTGTGATTTTGATTCATCAGATGAGTTTGGAAATTATGGATTTACTATAATTGAAGATAATGTAGATGTTTCACTTTGCGCAGGATCTTGCGATAGTACTTGTAGCGGAAGTAGTGATGGCGGTAGTACTGATACTAATTACATTGTAACATTTGATTTAGATGGGGTAGATGATTGTGGGTTTGTAAGTGTTACTGGAACATTTGATAATTGGTCTGGATGGGGAGCTAATGATAATTCAGATTTTGAGGCAGAAGTACCAAATGGAGATTATGAATTTGTAATTTTGTGCGTTGATACATCAAATGAATTATGGTATAATGATATATGGGGTTCTTCATCAATAATTTACGCTCCACAAAATTCTTCCTGTGATTTTATTCCTGATGATGATAATTATAATTATGGATTTACTGTTTCGGATNCTGATATAACAGTANCTTATTGTTTAGGCACGTGTAATCAAACGTGTGAAGAACAATGCGTTGCAGATGGTGATGCAAATCAAGATTTAAACGTCAATGTATCAGATATTATTTTAATAATCAATCATATTATTGGGACTTCAACTCTATCAGATTTAGCTTTTTGCTCATCAGATATGAATAATGATGGNACAATTAATGTTACAGATATTATATCAATTGTTAATTTAATTATTGGATAATAGAATAATAATCATTGAATGTATAAATATCTAATAATCATATCTTTTTCATGTCTTTTTTCTCAGACAACAGGAAAACTTTCTGGCTCTGTAAATGATAGTGATAAAAATCCTCTATATGGTGTTAATGTTGTAATACAAGATACTTATTATGGTGCTGCTTCAGATGATGATGGGNTATTTTATATTATAAATGTCCCCCCAGGTTCNTATACTGTTAGGTTTGATATAATTGGGTATAAATCAATTGAAGTTCAAGATGTATCAATATCAGTAAACAAAACTACACGCCTTGATGTNGAACTTGAGGAAACTGCAGTTGAGGGAGAGGTTGTTTTTGTTAAAGCTTCAAAATTATCNACAAAAAAAGATCAATCTGGNACAATCAAAAATATATCTGAAAAGCAAATCGAAATTTTGCCAATAAAAGATGTTTCTTCGATTGTTAGTATGCAAGCAGGTGTTGTTGATGGACATTTTAGAGGAGGACGAGATACAGAGGTTACTTATTTAGTTGATGGTGTAAGAACGGATGATACTTTTTCCAGAAATGCCCAAACAGTATACCTTGAACCATCTGTTTTAAAAGATTTAGAAGTTATTACTGGTACATTTAANGCCGAATATGGTAGAGCAATGAGTGGGGTGGTTAATCAAGTAACTAAAGATGGTGGAGATGAATATGAAGGTTCTTTTTCATCAAGATATGAGAATTATTTCACAGGGAATAGTCATATTTTTCCTGGGATTGATAATCTTGATATTAATTTAAATCAAGACTATAGNCTGCAGTATAGTGGTCCAATAATTAAAGATAAGGTAACCTTTTTTTTAAATTANAGGTATCAAAATAATCTTGGTCATTTAAATGGATNTGANTATTTCAATGCGGGTGACTACAGTAATTTTAATGCTGATAGTACATTCAATTACTANTCAGAGCATAGTGGTTCTCATGTCATCCAAGACTATTGCTCAAATTCAAAGGGTGCTGAATTATTAAATTCAACTACACGTGAGTCAATTACAGATAATAGTGAGTGTCAAAATTATGGTGATTGTGAAATTATTTATAGTCAAATTATTTATAATGGAACATACTCTCGAACATTATTCTCAAATAGTTCAAATATGATTACCTCCGATATGTGCTCAAATGAAATTTTTGAAAGTGCTAGTCAATCAAGCGAGTATTTTTTAACTACAAGATTTATTCCTGCACAAGTTAGAGCTAAAACAGATAATCATATTGCTATGAATAATTTTATATCAACTTCCTATTTAGGAAAAATTTCATTTAGACCAATTGGTCCATTGAAAATATCTTTAATGCATACTCAAAATAATTATGAGGGTAGTTGGTATAGTCATTTTTATAAATATTCACCAGATTCAAGATCTACAAATCATAATGATAATAAATTTACATCATTATTTATTAACTATATGTTTTCTCAGTCTGCATTTTTTGATTTAAAGATTTCTAATAATAAAAAATCTGACTATGCGTATGTTTATGAAGACCCTTCTGATTCTAGATATGTGTCAGATTTTTTTTCTAGAAGTGAATCAAGCTTTCTTCAAGGAGGACATGATAAAAATCATAATACCAAAATTTTAGAAGATTTAAGCATGAAGTTTGATTTAAATTGGCAAGCAGATCCTATTAATAATATAAAGTTTGGCCTAGATTATGTTGCTCATGATTTACTTATTAATAATTATACAATCAGAGATAGTTCGCTAACAGATATTGTTTATACTCCATATATAGATCAGGGTATTAGAAGTGCATATTCAGAAGAATATGATGTAACTTGCTATGAGTTTTCTGCTTATTTGCAGGATAAGATGGAATTTAGTGATATGGTTCTAAATTTTGGGTTGAGATATGATATGTTTGATCCAAATACAATCTATCCATCTGACTATAGAAATCCAGCAAATGATATTATAGGTGTAGCTCAGTCTGATACATTATCTGCTGAAACAAAATATCAGATAAGCCCTAGATTTGCGCTTAGTTATCAAGTAGGTCAGGCTGCTTTGCTTAGATTTAGTTATGGTCATTTTTTCCAGATGCCACCTCTTTATGCAATGTACTCAAACTCCAATTGGCTTATTTCTCCAAATAATTATGCAACAATTCTTGGTAATCCAAATTTAGAGGCAGAAAAAACAGTTAATTATGAACTAGGTTTTTGGCAAGAAATAAATAGAGATATGGGTGTTGAGGTAGTTTTGTTTTATAAAGATATTTATAATTTATTGAGTACTCGAACAATTACAACCTACAATACAGTTAAGTATGGTTTGTATTCCAATAAAGATTATGGAAATGTTAGAGGTCTGGAACTGGTTTATGATTACAATGCAGGTCCAATTAGTGTTGTTGCAAATTATACTTTTCAATATACAAGGGGTATTGCAGATTCTCCAACATCATCTTTTAGCAGAGAGGGAGCAAATCAAGATCCTATAACAAAATTAATACCTCTTGAATGGGATCAAAGACATACAATGAATGTCACTGCAGGCTACAATACAAAAAAGTACGGTGCAACGTTAAGTATTTTTTATAATTCAGGATCAGCNTATACATTTGAGCCTATATCAGAAAATCCATTAGCAAATGTTAATCTATTACCAAATAATTCTTATAAGCCNTCTAATTATACGATTAACCTCTCAAGTTATTATAATTTATTTAAAACTGGATCTAGAATTACATTTGAAATATATAATTTATTTGACACTTTAAATGAATATGGTGTTAATAGTCAGACAGGAAGAGCGTATAGCGCGATTTTAAATGAAGCTGATGTTGCCTCCTTTAGAAGTAATTATACAACTATAGAAGATACATATCAAGATCCAAGTTCATATTCCGCTCCTCGATCTTTAAAAATAGGTTTAGAATGGTCATACTAAGTATAATATTTCTATCTTTATGTTTTAGTTATGATGGTCCAGATGATGGTGCTGGNGATCCTTCGGCAACCAAAGAATCAAGAATGGATGGTAATCGTGTGTTATTATTTTTTAAAAATACAACTCAATTATCAGATTGGGAAGCACCAAGTGGTTTGAATGATGTTTCAATTTGGCCAAATGATGGCACAGGTTATAGAATGCTTGATGGCATTGGATTGCTTGTTGGTGGTAAAACGTATATTGAAGATGATGGGGATGATACAACGATTGATACTTTAATAGTAGATAACAAGGACGAAATAGAATCAATTCAAAATAACTCTCTTCAAAATCTTCATGANGTTTANTTTNTNCAAACAAGNTATAGAGAAGAAATGGATGAAGATGAGCTTGGTCTTGTTAAGTGGGGCTTTCATCCTGTTTTTGGATATGTCAATTCATTTCAGGATAGCCCCGCATTAAGTGATGATCCTAATACTTGGCCTTCAGCATGGCCATCTACAGGTACGATGACAAAGTGGCCTGGAGAGTGGGACGGTAGGTTTGGTAGAGGTGTTCAATATGCAGATTTAGAAACNTATTTTGTAGTAAATGANGCACAAGATCAAGAATATTTACAAAATAAATGGCGTTGTGATGATATTATTAATCAAAACTATGGTTCAACTTATGAAACAAGAATCTTATGTAAAGATGCTTGTTCAAATAATGAAAATTTTTGTTTACCAACAGAAGATTTTGAGTACTACCCAAGACCTGGAGTGAAAATACCTGAGACCTCATCTGTNCAAGCTGGATATGATTGGGGTGGTCTTGGAGTTAGAGTTGAAGCCAGGGGATTTCAATGGAATAATCCTCTTGTTAGAGATGCCTTATTTTGGGAGTACAATATTTCAAATATTTCTGACTATAATATTACTGAAATGGCTTTTGGATATTGGGTTGATAATGCAATTGGTGGTGGAGATACTGATGATGAGGTTGGTTATTTTGATACACAATTAAACTTAGCCTATTCATGGGACTATGATGCTACTGGATTTGGAGGTGGAACTCCAGGAATAATGGGGTTTGCGTTTTTAGAAAGTCCAGGAATTTCAAATGATTTAATCGATAACGATAATGATGGCTTATTAGATGAATCAAGAACGAATGATGCCGGAAGTATAATATGCGCAACCTGCGGTATAGCAGATTTAAATCAATTTTTAGAAGAATATAATTTAGAAGAATCTGATTTAAAAGAGCATTATGAAGGTGATGAAGATCAAGATTGGATATTTCCAGTTTTAGATGAAAATAATAATTGTCTTGTAACTAATGATGATGTTGGTTTAGATGGTGTTGGACCAAATGATATAAATTATAATGGTCCTGATGAAGGTGAGTGTAATAATAGACCTGATTGTGTTGAAGGTCTTGGGTGTGAGCCTAATTTTGGAGAAACTGATATTTCTGAATCCGATATGATTGGATTAACCTCATTTAAATTATTCCCAGTTGATTCTCATGCAGAAGATCCAACGACAAAATGGTTTAAAAATGATCAAGTTATGTGGGATTCATTAATGGTTATATCTGGTGAACAGGCTTTTGATCAATTTACAGGAACTCCTTCAAATTTAATTGAGGTATTTTCATCTTCAATTTTTGCTCTAGATAAGGGGGAAACTGAGCGAATATCTATGGCAGAAATACATTCAATGGATAATATACAAGGCTCTCCTGGTGGAGATCAGCAGGATGTTCCAGCTTTATTTGCTCTTAAAAAAACGATTCAATTAATTTACGAAACAGATTATAGGTTTGCTGTGCCTCCTGATATTCCAACATTAACTGCAGAAGCTGGAGATGGCCATGTTGTTTTGACATGGAACGATGTAGCAGAAAGTTCAATAGACAGATTTTTGCCTGATAGTTTGCAAAATGATTTTGAAGGATATAAGCTTTATAGAGCAACTGATAAATATTTTAAAGATGCTCAAACAATTACAGATGGCTATGGAAATCCTATGTTCTATGAACCTATTTTTCAATGCGATAAAATTGATTCTATTAGAGGTTTTGCGGATTACGCTCCGGTTTTTGGTGCTGCATATTATTTGGGTGATGATACTGGTTTAGAACATAAGTATATAGATTATGATGTTGATAATGGAAGAACTTATTATTACGCAGTTGTTGCTTACGACTATGGATTACCAGCAAATGAAGAGATTGAAAGTGGTATTCCTCCTTCTGAAAATAAGGCCTTAATTGAATTAGATGAAAACGAATATGTTGTTGGCACTGGACCAAATGTTGCTGTGGTAATTCCATCTGATTATTCAGCGGGATTTGTTCATCCCTGGATAGAGGTAAATAATGATAAAATTGCTGGTACAGGAACTTTAGAGGTTGAAGTATATTCTCAATCATTAATTGAAGACAATAAAAACTATATGTTAACATTTGATAATCAATCAGATGATACTAATTATCTTGTGACAAATGGATTTAATGTTTATAAAGAAGAAGGATATTGTAGTGGTATAGATTGTAATTCCCTTACTGATCAAGGTGGGTGCATTAATCAATATGGTTGTTATTGGCAAGATGATATATGTATTGATTATCCTTGCTCAGATTATAATCAAGAAGAACAATGTGATGCATTATCTTCATGTTTTTGGGATAATGGTATAAGAAATGGCCAATGGTTTGAAAGCCAAGATAGTCTTTATATTGATATAGATAATTTTTCTTCCTTTTATGGTTTTCAACAAGATCAAGAACTATCTTTATTTGGTTCACTGGGAGATGATAATGAATGTTTTAGATTTGATTTTGATTTTTTTAATAATGAGAATGATACTTTAATATATAATATTAATTCTGTTTCTAGATTTGGTAATAATGAATGTGATGGAACTCCAATTTATGGTAGCTGTGAAACTTCAAGTTTTGGAATTTTTTCAGAAGAGCTATGTATTTCAAATGATGGCGTTTGGACTCCATATTTAAACGAGTATAATATCAATGATTTTAAAATTTGGAATAGCGAAGATACAGCTGGTGATTGCAGGTTAGCTTTTTCAGAAGCGTGTATAATTGAAGATTTTGGAAATAGTTTTTGTTCTCAAATTGATAATGAGAACTTGTGTAATCAGGAACAAGGATGTGATTGGAGTGAATTGAAGCTAGTGTACAGTGAATCAGGAAGTTTATCTCCAGAAAGTTTTTATCAAAATCATTTTGTTTTTTATGAAAATAATTTTCCTCAGTATGATTATTGGTCTCTAGATCCTGATAAATTTATTACCACTGATGCAATAGACGGTTTAGTTTTTACTATAAAAAATGTTGAAAATGGTTCTTTTTTATCTGAAAGTTGGTTAAATACAGGCAGTGTAAGTAGTGCTGATAATCCATTAATATCTATAAATGATAGAGTAGAACATATTAAGCCATGGAACTGTAATATTGTATTTACAAATAATGATAAAGTTTATACAAATCCATCTATTTTAGATAATGCTATTTTCGATGAAAATGATAATGATATCGCTTCAAATGCAGGCGCGCAGGTTTTATCAACACAAGGTTTTCTTAATCAAATTTCATTTGATTTTTATGTCTATAGTAATACTATTAATGATACTTTAGATTTAGTTGTTGTGGATGTTGATAATAGCGGATCTTACGAAAAATTTAATGATAAAATTTTAGTTGGTAAAACCAAAAATACTGATTTTGGTGGGCAGAGCTATCTTACATGGGACGATACAAATTTTTCAATTGAATTTTCTGATAATTATCCTGAACCAGATGATATCTATTCTTTAAACTATAATATTCCATTTTTAAGTTCAGATACATTATTTATACATACAAATGCTCCTGATTCAATTAGTATTGATGAACATGATTTAGATATGAATGATATTAAAGTTGTTCCAAATCCCTATGTTGCAACTAATTTAATGGAGGAGGCTTTTTCAAATCCAAATCAGAACCAGGAAAGAAAAATTATGTTTACACATTTACCTGCGAGATGTGAGATCAAAATATTTACTATTAGTGGTGTATTGGTAAATACAATTGATGTAAACAATAGCTATGATGATGGAAAAGCCTATTGGGATTTATTAAGTAACGAAGGATTAGAAGTTGCGGCAGGAATGTATATTTATCATGTCCAGTCAAAAATTAATGAAAAGTTTTCACTAGGAAAGTTTGCAATAGTTAAATGAAAAATATTTACAAATATTATTTAATTTTATTATTTACATCTAATTTATTTGCAATTGAAATTAATGGTAATGGGACTACGGGTGCTAATTTCTTAGAGTTAGATATTGGAAGTGCTGCAACATCAATGGGTGGAGCTTATGTAAGTGTTGCAAATGATGTTTCTTCAGCTTATTGGAATCCAGCAGGATTAGCATATATAAATAGTAAACAAACAATGTTTATGTATCAACCTTGGATAGTTGGAATAAATAATATATATGCAGGTGTTGCAATTAATTATCCTTTATATGGTACACTAGCCCTAACAATGAATTATATGGATTATGGAGATGAGGCTGTTACAACTGTTTCAAACCCTGAAGGAACAGGTGAATTTTATTCAGCTAGTGAATTTGCAGCAAGTGTTTCATATGGTAGAAGAATAGTTAATTGGTTTTCTTTTGGAGCAAGTGCTAAATACATATCTTCAAATATTTGGCATATGAGTGCTAATGCAATTGCTTTTGATTTAGGAGTATTGGTTACTACTGATTTTTTCTCACCAACAGGCAAAAGAAATCAAGGAATGAAAATAGGGATGAGTATTTCAAATTACGGAACGAGACTTAGATATGATGGAATGGATTTACTTGTTCCAATAGATCCTAATCCTAACGAATATGGAAATTTTGATGATGTTGAAGGTTTGTATAACACATCAGAATGGGAATTACCTTTAATTTTTAGATTGGGATTTTCAGTTCAACCTATCTATACAAATAATCTACGATTATTAGTTGCTGCTGATGCACTTCATCCAAATAATAATAATGAATCTATAAATATTGGAACTCAGCTNACATATTTACAGCCAGGTAAATTAAATCTATATTTAAGAGGAGGATATAAGGGATTATTTTTAAAAGATTCAGAGTATGGTCTAACCTATGGTGGGGGACTTAGAATCTATTTATCAGATTTTAATTTTTTCGATTTAGATTACACATATAAAACAATGGGTTTGCTTGGTGATGTCCATCTTTATACATTTAAATTTTCTTTCTAAAAATGACTAAAAAAATTANATCAATGCTTATTTTATCATTTGCTTTTAATGCAACTGTGAACTTTCATATAGATATGAGTAATTCTAATTTTCCAAATTCTGATTATCCGGCAGTAGTAGTAAATGGTAGCTGGAATAATTGGGGTGGTTGGGGATTAACCTTAAATGATGATAACCAAGATGGAATATGGGAAGGATCANTAGATCTTAATAATGGTTCNTATGAATATGTTGTAGCGGTNAGTGGTCCTGCTGATAATTGGTCAGGTTGGGGAAGTGTATTAAATGCTCCATCTCAATCTGTATGTGATTATTATCCATCAGATCAATGGGCAAATTATGGTTTTGAGTTAAATGCAGATATATTAGATCAATATTATTGTGCTGGTACCTGCCAACAATCATGTTCAGATCAAAATAATTCACTTTTAAGACCATCAAATTACAGTAACTTAACTACAATTTATGTGCCTTTTGAATGGAAACAACAACCTGGTAGCCAAGGATATAATCTCCAAATATCTTTAGATAATTCATTTAACTCCACTGTCTTAGATACTTTAGTTAATGATTTAGTATTTCTTGATAAACAATCATTAAACTGGAATAACAATTACTGGTGGAGAGTTCGTTTTTTGGATGAAGATAATAGTTTTAGTGATTGGCTTGGAGTAAATACTTTTGGAATTGCAAGTAAAAAATTTCCTGAACGTAATGCAGAAGTGTTTAATGATAACTTAGTAGATGAGGGTTATTATATTTTTAGTGGTTTTGGTGGTACAGATATGACTCAAAATGCCACGGGTATAATTGATAAAAATGGAAACGAAATATGGAATGATGGTTATTTTAATTTTATAATGAATCATGTAAATGAACACGGAAATATTTATGGATCAAGCGGTACAAGTTGGCCACGCAATACTGGTATTAAAATTGATTATGATCGAAATATTATTTGGAAAAAACCTGATGACTTGAACTATGATAATACTGTTGATTATCAAGATGTTGTAGATATGCATGAGTTTAAGCAAATATATAATGGTAATTATATGGGACTAGTCCCTGACTATTCACAGCTTGGACCTATTCACCAGGGGAATTGGACCTTTTTGTATGAGGCGCAGGGATATCAGGCGGATGGTATTACAAATGAGTTTCCTTACATAGGTATTCAAATTGTTGAGTGGGATGAGGATGGTAATGAAGTGTGGAGATGGAATCCGTATGATTATTTTACGACACAAGATACAGACCTTTATGGTGGTTTTTGGCACCAAGCTTTTAATGATGGTATTTATGATTGGATGCATACAAATGCATTCCATTTTGACCAACAAGAAAGTGTTATTTATGTTTCTCATAGGCATTTATCTAGAATTAGCAAAATTTCATATCCATCAGGAAACATTATTTGGAATATGGGATTATCACCAGAGTATGGAACAGGTGATAATAATATTTGTACAGATTTAGGATTTAGTTTTCAGCATAATATCCAGCTTCTTGAAGATGGAACTTTGATATTTTTTGATAATGGAAATATTAGTCAAGTTGTGCTTGGAGATCAAAATCCCACTACAAGAATAAGAAGAATTAGGGTCATCGATGATTCTTTTTGTGAGACAGTTTGGGAATATGAGTTTCCAGCAAATTTATTTGGAGGAGGGATGGGGAGTGTTCAGCTACTTGAAGATGGGAATTATTTGATATACACTTTCGGTAATGGTTTTGGACAAATTGAACCAACAATAAGAATTGTAAGTCCCGATCATGAAACTATATGGAATTATCAAGGAAGTGATCATTCATTCTGGTATAGAGCATACAAATTACCTTCTTTGTACCCAGATTTATTTAGTGTTATTGCTGATAATTATAATATTTATAATACTGGAAATGAAATTAATTTTAATGAAAATTTAAGATTTTTTATTAATAATAAAAGCAGCTACACAAATACATATCATTATAGTTTAGATTTAATTTCAGATAATCTTGAAAATCAATTTATTAATCAAAATGGAAGTATTACAATTGGGCCTAATGAATCATCAGTTTTAAATTTTATACCTATACATAATGAAATTGAATCCTCAGAAATTCAATTGACAGTATTTCCAGAAAACCATGAATATGCATTAAAAACTTTTAATTTTATCGTATCTAGTAATGTTGTAACTGGAGATTTAAATTCAGATGGTTTATTAAATATTTTAGATGTTATTAGTTTAGTGAATATTATAATTAGTGGTCAAAGCTCCTCAGTGGTTTCTGATTTAAACAATGATAATCAAACAAATATTTTAGATGTAGTTCTTCTTGTGTCAGAAATACTGAATAATTAAGGAATTTTATTTTGAGATTTTTATTTGTTTTAATTTTAGTTTTACAAACAGTCATATTTTGTCAAGATGAAAATATAA
>NZPQ01000016.1 GCA_002693365.1 Fidelibacterota bacterium | reverse complement strand
ATTTATTTTCATCTTATTTATTACAAAT
This sequence comes from Fidelibacterota bacterium, assembly GCA_002693365.1. Classification (GTDB taxonomy): domain Bacteria; phylum Fidelibacterota; class Marinisomatia; order SCGC-AAA003-L08; family D37C17. The sequence goes on along the minus strand of NZPQ01000016.1, from coordinate 47,521 downwards.
ATTTTTAAGATATCTATTTATGAATTATTTTTATTGGTGTCAAAAAATATAAAACAATTTCTGTTTCTTCTATACACACTATTTCATAAAATCTATGGAAGTTTTATTAAATTAATTAAAAAAAAGAAAGTAGAAGATTTAGATACAGAAAAAGACTCTTTAATTGAAAAAAATGAAATTGATTTTGAACAAGAAAAAATAAACATTGAAGATAATGATGAAATTGGTAAAAATGAATTAAATATAAAAGATTCAAATAATGAAGTAAATGATAGTGATTACAAATCTTCAAATAGTGCTGATGAAATCGAAGAGTTCAATAGTTCATTAAGTGATAATTTAGATGAAATGATTGTTGAGGAAGAATCAGTTATTGAAGAAGGCAATTTAGATGAAAATAAAAAAAATATAAGTAATTATTTTAAATATAAGTTACCAAACTTAGAATATTTAAATGATCCAATAGAAATTGTAAGACAGAATGATGATGAGTTAAGAGCTAAAGGAGAGCAGTTAAAGTATGCCTTATCAACTTTTGGTGTTGATGGCGATGTCAAAAAAACATCTCCAGGTCCTATTATATCATTGTTTGAAGTTGAACCAGCTATAGGTGTTCGAGTAAATAAATTTGTTAATTTATCAGATGATTTGGCTAGAATAATGAAAGCTCAAAGAGTTAGAATTATTGCACCAATACCTGGTTCAAAATCCGTTGGAATTGAACTTCCAAATGATAATATATCAACAGTGTATATGAAATCAATTTTAAATTCTAAAAAATTTATTGAAAGTAAGTCAAAACTATCTATAGCATTAGGTAAAACAACTACAGGAGATGCATATGTTTTTGATTTATGTAAAATGCCTCATTTGCTTGTTGCTGGAGCAACAGGTGCTGGTAAATCAGTATGTATTAATACTATAATATTATCTATTCTATATAAATCTAAACCTGATGAAGTTAAATTTATTTTGATTGATCCTAAAAAGTTAGAGTTATCAACATATAAAAGTTTGGTTGGATATCATNTAATTACATCTTCAAATTTAGATGAATATGTTATGACTACTGCAGAGAATTCTGTAGCTATATTAAATTCTGCTATCATAGAAATGGAGAGAAGATTTCAAGTTTTTTCTGATGCTAGAGTACGAAATATAGATGAATATCATAAAAAATATAAAATTGATGATTCATTAGAGAAAATTCCATACATTGTAGTTTTAATCGATGAATTAGCAGATTTAATGATGACATCTGGAAGAAGTGTTGAAGAACCTATAACAAGATTAGCTCAGAAAGCTAGAGCTGTAGGTATACATTTAGTAGTAGCAACTCAAAGACCATCTGTTGATGTNATAACNGGCTTNATTAAGTCAAATTTTCCAAGTAGAATATCTTTCCANGTATCATCAAAAATAGATTCTAGAACTATAATTGATCAAATGGGTGCTGAAAAATTACTTGGTAGAGGGGATATGTTGTTTTTATTACCTGGTTCGGCTTCTCCATTAAGATTACATAATGCTTTTGTTACTTTAGAAGAAATTGAAAAAGTAATGGANCATATNTNAAATCAACCTAAGCCNGATGAAATTAAGNTNCCTGANTATGAAATTAAAAAATCAAATTCNGATGTNGAGATTATTGATNATGAGCATGANGAATATCTTAAAGATGCAGCAAAATTAGTTTTTGAATATCANCAGGCATCTGTTTCTNTACTTCAAAGAAAATTTAGNATAGGATATAGTAGGGCAGGTAGAATNGTAGATGAATTAGAATCNCTNGGTATCATAAGTAGTTATAATGGAAGTAAGGCTAGAGANGTANTGGTTGANCAAGCGTATATANATGAAATTTTTGGTGAAGATTAATTTTTATTTATTTTTTTTTATTAATATAATCTTTNCCTCTGATTGTTTAGAGCAATGGTTAGATNNNAATATAAATAAAAAAAATAATATTANCTATNTTGATTTATTGGTTAATAATAGNNANGTTNAATTTTTAAAATANAANAATAATTTTAANATTAAAAATAANGACTATTTNCTNTTANTAGATGATAATAAAACCTCNAAATATATTTTCAAAACAAATCAATTATTTATAGATTTTCNAGATAAAAAGTTNAAAAAATATATTAATAAATTTTTTAATTTTAGTAAAAATAGCANAAAATTTAAATACATAAAACCTAATANNTACTATTTAAAAACAAACAAATATTTAGAGGAAATAAGCTTATTTTTCAATAATGATTGTACANNATTAGATTCANTAATTGTNAAAGANAAAAATTTAAATTTAANTTTAAATGAAATAAAATTNAGTTATTNTAGNTCCNATAGCTTTGATAGTTTGTTTACTATAAATTTATCAAATGAAAATTATATTAAATATGATTTTAGATATGAAAAATAGAATAAATAATTTTTTTAAAATTTTAGTTTCTTCGTTTTTAGGAATATTATTTTTGTTTTTCTCTTTGCAAGAGTTTGATTACAATCTATTTAAAGAATCTTTCATAAGTATAAATTTTTTTTTCTTAATTACTTCAGTTTTACTATTGATTATAACAATTTTTTTAAGAGCTATGAGATGGAGCTTCTTATTTAATATCCCTATTGGAATTAATGATTTATATAAATCTCAACTTGTAGGGTATATGGGTAATAATATATTACCTCTGAGGTTAGGCGAATTATTAAAAGCTTATTTTCTAGAAAAAAAAACAAAAATTCCTAAATTTAAGATTATAGGAACTATTGTTTTTGAGAGAGTACTAGATTTACTTGGATTAATAATACTATTTGTAGTTTTATTTAATTTCTCGATTTTTAATATTTTTCCATATCAATATGTTAAAATTATTTTTTTAATTTTAATATTTACTACTTTTTTAATTATTTTATCTTTTAATATAAATAGAATTAAAGCTTTAAGATTTAAAAACAAATACTTCCTTTTTTTTAATGATATAATCGATGGATTTTCATCAATAAATAAAATGAATTTTTTATTTTCCGTATTTTACACAATTTTAATATGGATTAGCTATATTGTTGTTGTATATCTTGTTCAAGAGTCAATGAGTTTAAATTTAAGTTTCATTCAGTGTATAATTATATTATTAATATCATCAATTGCACTAATGATACCTTCATTGCCTGGTAATATTGGAACATTTGAAGGTAGTATTGTGTATACCTTATTATTATTTGGAATTGAAGATGGATTTGGATTTGCGTTTATATTGCATGCTGTTTCATTTATTCCTTATACTCTATTAGGTCTATTTTATTTAATTGAACAAAGAAATAGTTGAAAATGTATAAAATTTTAGTTACTGGAGGCTCTGGATTTATAGGTTCTAATTTTATTTATTATTGTCTTAATAAAAATAATAAAGTTTTGAATTTTGATAAATTAACATATGCTGGAAATTTGAGTAATCTTAAAGAAGAAGAAAGTAACAAAAATTATCATTTTATTCAGGGTGATATATGTAATAAGAATAAATTAACTAAATCTATAGAAAAATTCAAACCAGATTTTATTATAAATTTTGCTGCTGAAACTCATGTTGATAGATCGATTGAAAATTCATCGAGTTTTATAAAAACTAATATTTTAGGAACATCTATTCTTTTAGATTGTTGTTTAGAAAATATTGATAAAAATATAAATGACTTTAAGTTATTGCATATTTCTACAGATGAAGTTTATGGCAGTTTAGATAGACAAGGTTCTTTTACAGAAGAAAGTCCTTATAATCCAAGCTCTCCTTATTCTGCATCAAAAGCATCTTCAGATCACTTGGTTAATGCATGGCATAAAACATACGGAATTAAAACAAATATTATAAATTGTAGTAATAATTATGGGCCATTTCAATTTCCAGAAAAATTAATACCTCTGGTTATTATTAGTGCAATTAGAGAAAATTCTTTACCCGTTTATGGCACAGGAAAAAATATACGTGATTGGTTGTATGTTGAAGACCACTGTAGAGCTATATATAATGTTTTATTGAATGGAAAAATTGGAGATACTTATAATGTTGGTGGTGGTGAAGAAAAAACTAATTTAGAAGTAGTTAATAATATTTGTGATATATTAGATGATATTTATCCTTCTGAAAATTTAAAATCTTATAAAGAGCTTATTAAATTTGTTGAGGATAGACCAGGTCATGATTTTAGATATGCTATTGATTATAGTAAATTAAAAAATGAATTATCATGGCAGCCAAAAGAAAGTTTTAATTCTGGTCTAAGAAAAACTATTGATTGGTATTTAAAAAATTTAGATTGGATAAAAAATATCACAACTGATAAATACAATTTAAGTAGATTGGGACTATAAAATGCTTAAAGGGATAATATTAGCTGGTGGTCACGGTAAAAGACTTTATCCTATAACAAAGGTGATGAGTAAACAATTACTTCCTATTTATAATAAACCAATGATTTATTATCCGCTTTCAACTTTGATGTTATCTGGTATTAGAGATATTTTAATTATTTCAACTCCTAAAGATATTAATAATTACGAACTTTTACTTGGAGATGGATCAGATTTAGGAATTAAAATTTCATATAAAATTCAAGATAAGCCTAATGGCTTAGCTGAAGCATTTATAATTGGTGAAAAATTTATAGGTAATGATGATGTCTGCTTGGTTCTAGGAGATAATATTTTTTATGGTAAAGATTTACCAAAAATTTTAAAATCAGCAAGTAATGAATTAGTAGAAAATAATGAATCAATAATTTTTGGATATAATGTTAAAGATCCTGAACGATACGGAGTAGTTAGTTTTGATAGTAAATTAGAAGTTAAGTCTATTGATGAAAAGCCTAGTAAGCCTAAGTCTAATATTGCTGTAGTTGGTTTATATTTTTTCAAAAATGATGTTATTAATTTTGCAAAACAATGTATACCTTCAAGTAGAGGGGAGTTAGAAATTACACATATTCATAATCAATACTTAGACCAAAAAAGGCTAAATATTAAAATTCTAGATTCTATTTTTTGGTTAGATACAGGTACTCATGATGCTTTAGCTGAAGCATCTAGCTTTATTAAAACTGTAGAAAGTAGAGAAGGTAAGAGAGTTTCTTGTTTGGAGGAAATAGCATATAAATATAAGTATATTGATAAAAATAAACTGGAAAAAATTATTAGCAAATCATTAGATGATGATGCCCTTTATTTAAAACAGCTCATATCATAATTTTAATAAATTTGAAAATTGCTATTGTACATTACTGGTTAGTTAAAATGAGGGGAGGAGAAAAAGTATTGGAGAATATATGTAAAGCATATCCAAGTGCAGATATATTTACACATGTATATAATAAAAATAATATATCACAAATAATTACTTCACATAATATTGAAACTTCACTTATAAATAAGCTTCCCTTTGCAACATACTTATATAAATATTATTTATTATTTATGCCATATGCACTTAAAAAATTAGATTTAAGAAAATATGATTTGATTATTAGTTGTGAATCTGGTCCTTCAAAAGGAATTATTAAGAGTAAAAAATCACTTCATGTTTGTTATTGCCATAGTCCAATGAGATACTTATATGATATGAGACATGAGTATTTAAATAAATACAGTTTTTTATTAAAAAAATTAATTAATATAATTTTTAATTATTTACAAAAATGGGATTACAAAACAGCTCAAAAAATTGATTTAGTTATTGCAAATTCTAAGTTTGTGTCTAGTAGAATAAGAAAAAATTGGAACAGGAGTTCAACTGTAATTCATCCAACTATTAATTTAGATGAATTTTATATCAGTAAAACTAAAAAATCATATTATGTTATTTTATCAGAGCTTGTTAGTTATAAAAAGATTGATATTGCAATTGAAGCATTTAATAAAAGTAAAAAAGAATTATATATTATTGGTTCAGGTAGTTTATTAAAAAAATTTAGAAAAATATCAAATAAAAATATAAGATTTTTAAGTAATGTTACTGATTCTGAAAAAACAGCTTATTTATCAAATGCCCAAGCACTGATTTTTCCTGGAATTGAAGATTTTGGTATTACTCCTCTAGAATCTCTAGCTAGCGGGACACCTGTTATTGCTTTTAGAGGTGGGGGAGTTCTTGATTATCTTAAAGAAAATAAAAATGCAATATTTTTTAATAATCAAACAAGTAATTCCTTAAATAGAGCCTTAGTAAAATTTGAGAAAAATAAAAATAAGTTTAATCCTGAGGATTTAAGAAAAACCATCTTAAATTTTTCAAATCAAAGTTTTATAAATAAATTTAAAAAAATAATTAACAAGAATTTAAAGAATGAAAATTAAATCAATAAAAGATATCTTAAATAAATCTTCAAGAGTTTTTTCTCTAAGGATCATTTCAATTTTTTCAGGTTTTTATTTAATGTATTTAATTACAAATATTTTTGGTGCTGAAGGCATGGGTATATTTGCTTTATCACAAACTATTTTAATGGTTATGGTCATGCTGTCAGTATTTGGAACTGATACTGCATCACTTAAATATAGCTCTCAATATATTAGTAATAATGATTACAGTAAATTAAATTCATTCTATTTTAGTATATTGAAATTTGTTATAGTATCATCAATATTTGTAAGTATTATTATTTTTTTTTCTAAAGAAGAGTTGTCAGTTTTTTTTAATAAAAACTTATTAAATTATTCATTGTTTTTTATATCATTATCTATTCTTCCAATGTCTTTTATTAATATTAATTCAGAGTCTTTAAGAGGTATAGGAAGATATAGCTTATTTACTACTTTTAGATATGTTTTAATTCCAGTTTTAACAATCTTGATTATATATTTTTTTGATAATAATGATGATATATTAATTCCTATTAAAGCTTATTCAATATCTATATGTGTTGTATCTTTATTAAGCTTTACTTTTTTACTTAAAAAAATTAAGTTCTTTAAATATTTTTCTAGTATTGATTCTAATTTGCATGATGTCGTTAAATATTCTTTACCAATACTTATATCTAACTCAATGCTTTTATTAATTCAATGGATAGATATAATTTTTTTAGGTTATTTTGAAACGGTAAATACAGTAGGAGTATATAGTGTTATAATGAGAATATCATTATTTTCAAGTATAATATTATTTTCAATTAATGGTATTGTTGCTTCAGAATTTTCAAAATTATATTCGTCTGATAATATGACTGAATTAAGATTTCTTATTAAAAAATCATCTAAGATTATTTTCTTTATAACAATACCAATATTAATATTAATTGTTTATTTTTCAGAATTAATATTAGGTTATTTTGGACTAGAATTTATTATTGCAAGTAAAACACTTAATATATTGATTGTTGGTCAATTTGTAAATATTTTATGTGGTTCAGTTGGTTACATATTAATGATGACAGAAAAGCAAAATATTTTTAAAAATATAATGATTTTTGCTACATTTACAAATATTATCCTTAATATTATCTTGATTCCAAAATATAGCATTAATGGTGCTGCCATTGCATCATCTATTAGTTTGATATTATGGAATATAATTTCATTTGGTTATATTTATAGAAAATATAATATTTCAACAATTTGGTTTATTAAATAATATGTTTAATGTTATTGAAAAAGATTTAACAAAATTCTCTACAATTAGAACAAAGTCATTTTGTAAGTATTATGCAGAAATAAATAGTAACAAAGATGTTAAAAGTGCAATTGATTTTAAAAATAAAAATAATTTAAAATTTAAAATACTAGGTAATGGATCAAATATTTTATTTTCTAAAGATTACTATGATGATATTTTATTTTTAAAATTTGGTGATGGGTTTAATTTTATAACATATTATGATGATTATGTAGAGATAGGATCATCTTATTCACTCATTCAAGCGGGTCGAGAATTAATTTATAAGGGTTACAAAGACTATATTTTTTTTAGTTTAATCCCTGCAACGATTGGAGGAGCTATTAGGCAGAATGCAGGCACAGGAACTAATGAAGAAATAAAAGATGTATGCTTGAGTTGCAAAGTTTATGATATTAAAAAAAATCAAGAGATTGAACTTAATTTAGATAATATGCATTTTAGCTATAGAAATTCAATCATAAAAAAAAATCCGAATAGATATATTTTACTATCATCAAAATTTAAATTAAATAATCAAACAGATAGTATTGATCAGTTGATTCTTGAAATGAAAGAAAGAGTAAAAGAAAAGAAAAATAGAGAGCCTAGTGGTTACTCTTTTGGTTCTACATTTGTAAATAATGAGAAAAAAGCATGGGAGTATGTTAATTGTATTTATAATAATTTAGATTTATCTGATGATTATTATTTTTCAGATAAACATAAGAATTGGGTTATTAATAGGAATGGAAGTGGAGAAGCTATCTTAGATTTAATTAATAAAGTTCAAAATGAAGTTTTTAATAAATTTAATATAAATTTAAAATTAGAGGTCGATATAATTTAAGTTTATTAAATTAGAGTAATAACTTATGAAGAATAATCATAAAATAAGTATTGTTGGTCTTGGTTATGTAGGTCTGCCTCTTGCTGTAGAATTTGGTAAGAAGTATAATACAATTGGATATGATGTAAATCAAAGAAGGATTGATGAATTACATAATGGTCTAGATTCTACAGGTGAAATAACTAAGCGTAATCTTCAATCCTCAATAAAACTTTCATTAACTTCAAATTTAGAAGAATTATCTAAATGTAACATTCATATTATTTCTGTACCAACACCCATAAATAAAAATAATGAACCAGATTTAAGTATTTTATTATCTGCTACGAAAAGTATTGGAAAATTAATTAAAAAAGATGACATAGTTATCTATGAATCAACAGTATATCCTGGATGCACTGAAGAGGATTGTGTACCTTTATTGGAAAAAGAATCTGGCATGAAATATAATAAAGATTTTTTTTGTGGTTATAGCCCTGAACGAATAAACCCAGGTGATAAAAAAAGAACGGTAACAAAAATTGTTAAGGTAACAAGTGGTTCTAACTCAAAGGTTGCTAAAATTGTAGATGATTTATATTCAAGTATTATTACAGCAGGAACTTATCTTGCTAGTAGTATTAAAGTTGCAGAAGCTGCAAAGATTATTGAAAATTGTCAAAGAGATATTAATATTGCTTTTGTAAATGAATTATCTATTTTATTTAATAAGATGAATTTGGATACGCAAGAAGTTTTAGATGCTGCTGGAACGAAATGGAACTTTTTACCTTTCAAACCTGGTTTAGTTGGAGGTCATTGTATTGGAGTCGATCCTTACTATTTAACATACAAAGCTAAACAATTAGGTTATGATTCTAAAATAATTTTATCTGGAAGAAAGCTTAATGATAATTATGTTAAATATATTTATGAAAATATTAATAATCACTTTGAAAAAATAACTAATAAGAAAAAATTAAATGCTCTTTTAATGGGAGTTACATTTAAAGAAAATTGTCCTGATATTAGAAATAGTAAAGTTTTTTTATTACATAAATTAATGATTAAAAAATTTAATATAGATGTATATGACCCCTATGCTTCTAAGGATGAAGTTATGAGTAAGCATAATATAAATTTGGTAGATTTTAATTGTTTAAAGTCCAATTCATATGATTGTTTAGTAATTTGTATAGCGCATTCTGAATTTTTAAATATAAATATAAATTCATTCATTAGAAATAAAGATTCATTAGTTTATGATTTTAAAGGAATATATGATAATAAAAATTATTTGAGGTTATAATTATTAAGTTCATAGATTTAAACAAACAGTACCAAAAAATAAAAGATAATATTAATAGTGATATTTTAAAAACTTTGGATAAAACAGATTTTATCCTTGGTAAAAAAGTTTTTGATTTAGAAAAAAAATTAGCTGATTATGTCGGAGTTAAACATTGTGTGACGTGTGCTAATGGAACGGATGCTTTACTTATACCTCTTATGTCAAAAAATATAGGTGTTGGAGATGCTGTTTTTACAACTAACTTTTCATATTTTGCAACAACAGAAGTTATATCACTAGTAGGTGCAACTCCAGTATTTATTGATATAAATGAAAAAACATTCAATATAAATGCTGAGTTACTAGAAATTCAAATTAATAAAACTTTAGAGAAAGGAAAATTAAAACCTAAAGCAATCATTGCTGTAGATTTATTTGGACAGCTAGCTAATTATTCAGATATTGAAAAAATTGCAAAAAAGTATAATTTATTTTTGATAGAAGATGCAGCACAATCTTTTGGTGCAACATTTAATAATAAAAAATCTTGTTCTTTTGGAGATGTAGCTTCCACGTCTTTTTTCCCCGCTAAACCTTTAGGTTGCTATGGAGATGGTGGTGCAATTTTTACAAATAATGATACCTTGAATGAAATTTTCAGATCTATAAGGGTACATGGTCAAGGAATAGATAAGTATGATAATGTGAGAATTGGATTAAATAGTAGACTAGATACAATTCAAGCAGTGGTCCTATTAAATAAAATGAAAATTTTTGATAATGAAATAAGTAATAGAAATAAAATTGCCAATTATTATTCAAAAAAATTAAGCAAATATTTATCTGTTCCATTTGTTAGAGAAGGAAATAACTCTGTTTGGGCGCAATATTCATTGTTAACAAAAAATTTAGAAGAAAGAGAAAAAATTATATCTTTCTTGAATGAAAATAATATACCAACTGCAGTTTATTATAAAAATATTTTTTCTAAAATGAGCTTATATAAAAATTTAAATAATAATCCATGCAATATTTCTCAAAGTATATCTGAAAGAATTTTTAGTATTCCTATGCACCCTTATTTAACAAAATCAGAATTAGATACAGTGATTTCATTAATTATTGATTTTTATGAAAAATAATGTATTAGTAACTGGTTGTGTTGGATTTATTGGTTTCCATTTGGTAAATAGAATTTGTAAATCAAATTATAATGTTTTTGGCATAGATTGTATTAATAATTATTATGATATTACTTTAAAAAATGCAAGACTAGATAAGCTTAGAAATAATGAGAATTTCCATTTTAGTCAAATTGATTTGAGCAATTTTAAAGCATTAAATGAATTTTTTGAAAATAATAAAATTGATTTTATAATCCATTTAGCTGCTCAAGCAGGTGTTAGATATTCACTAGAAAATCCTAAAGCTTATCTTGATTCTAATATTATTGGTTTTACTAATGTATTGGAATTTTGTAGAAAAAAAAACATTAATATAATTTATGCCTCATCTAGTTCAGTTTATGGTGATTCTCCAAATTTTCCATTAACAGAAAATTTAAATTGTTCTAAGCCTGTATCTTTGTATGGAGCATCAAAAATATTTAATGAACATTTAGCATTCACTTATAATAATTTATTTGATATTTCAAGCATTGGGCTAAGATTTTTCACTGTATATGGTCCTTGGGGAAGACCAGATATGGCATATTTTAGTTTTACAAAAAGTATAATAAAAAATGAAAAAATTAATGTTTATAACAATGGTAACCATTCAAGATCATTTACATATATTGATGATATAATTGATGCAATAGAGCTTCTTGTTGAAAAATATATTGCGAATCAAAATGGTTATTATGAAATTTTAAATATTGGTGGAGATAAAAGCATTCTACTTAATAATTTTATTCAAGTAATTGAAGATAAATTAAATAAAAAAGCTAATATTAATTATTTACCTAAACAACCTGGAGATGTTGATAAAACGGAATCAAATTGTAAAAAAATTAATAATTTAGTTGGTTATTCTCCTAAAGTAGATATAAAAGTAGGTATGGATCATTTTATTGATTGGTATATGGAATTTTACAAAAATGATTGATTTTCATAATCATGTTCTTTTTGATGTTGATGATGGACCAAAAACTTTGGAGGAATCAATCGATATGGTAAGATTTGCATATAACCAAGGTGTTACAGATATAGTTCAAACAGTACATTTCCAACATCCCAAAATGGAAGGTAAAAATACTGATTATAAATATCTAGTTGATAGAGTAAGAGATTTTCAATTTAAAATTGATAAAGAAAAAATAAAAGTAAAAATTCATCTATCATCAGAAGTTTTTTTTCTTCCAAATCTTTTAGAAATATCAAAAAATCCATTAACAAAAATAGGTAATGGTAAATTTATGTTAATTGAGTTTAGATCAGATTTATTCCCTACAGGATATGAAGATGAATTTTATCAATTAAAATTAAATGGTATAACTCCAATTATTGCTCATCCTGAAAGGTATAGATTCGTACAATTAGATAAAAATGTTCTTAAAAAATGGAAAAATGCAGGTTATATAATTCAATTAGATGCAGGAAGTATTTTAGGAAAATTTGGTAATTATACAAAGAATTTAGCACTAGAAATTTTAGATATGAGTTGTGTGCATTTAATAGGTTCAGATGCCCATAATAATAAGCATAGAAATTTTTGTCTTAAAGATGCATATGAAAAAATTGAAAAATTATATGGATTAGAAACCGTTAATAAGTTAAAAAAAAATGCATATAGTCTTTTGAATGATAATAAAATTAAAAATATAAAATTTCAAAAATTAAAAAGAGCTTCTTTTATAAGAAGTATTTTATCTAAATTAAAATGATGATATTAGAGGGTATAACAATTAAAAATAGGTTTTTTTTCTCAATTGTCTTTTTGTTGTTTGGTTTATCGTTTTCTCAAGAAAGTTATTCAAAATTAAATTCAATAACTATTCCTGGTAGTGAATATTATACTGATGAACTAGGCAGTGTTTATTTTTATGTAAATATTTTAGGTCATGTTAAAAATCCTGGTTCTTATCCTATTTATGAAAAATCTGATTTATTATCAATAATTTCTCAAGCTGGAGGACCACTTGAGGGAGCTAAGTTAAATAAGATTATCCTATACAGAAAAAATTCTAAAAAAATAAATATAAACTTAGAATCATATTTGGATTCTGGTGAACAATCTAATTTAGATTTTAAACCAAATGATACTATTTATTTAGAACAATCATTAGGTTCGTATTTGATGACACGTTCAAGTATTATAAGCTGGACCTTATCACTTTTAAATATTTATCTAACTAAAACAAATAATTAATTTTTATTTGATGAATAATAATATTAATTCTGATTTTAATCAAAAAGAAATAAGTCTTGAAGAAATAGTATTCTCTTTAAAAAAACATATAAAAATAATATTATTTATTACTTTTTTCTGTTTTTTTTGTACTTTGATTTATGTTATTATTCAAAAACCTCGTTTTGAATCTACATCTTTAATTTTGATTGAAGATCCTTCAGCATCAGCAATGGATATTTTTGATGCTGGTGTAAAAACAAATAAAAATTATATTGAAAATGAAAAAGAAATTTTAAAATCAAGAACGATTTATGAAAAGTCTATTAGAACCTTACTTGAATCAGATGTTAAAAATAACTTATTCCTTTTTGGTACTCGAGAATATAATCACCCATTTAATTTTATTCCAAGCTTCTTATATAAAAAACCTGATTATAGATATATTGATAATACTCTCAATGAGACAGAATTTTTATCTGCTGTGAAAAAATTAAAAGACAAAACAACTATTGTAAATAAAAATAAAACTGATATAATTAAAGTTACTGTGAATAGTATAGATCCAGATGAATCTGCTTTATTAGCAAATACAATAGTCAATGTTTATCAAGGAACTGACTTAGAGTGGTCTACTGGAGAAATGACAAGTCTTAAATCATTTTTAGACTCACAAATTACAATCAAAGAAAATGAATTGAATATTTCTGCACAAGAACTTAAAAAATTTCAAGAGGAAGAAAAAATATTTTCGATTGATGATAATTCTAGTCTACTATTAACTTCATTATTAAATATTGAATCTGAATATTATAAATATAAAGCAGAAGGAAATATTCTTAAGGAAAGAATTAGTTACATTGAAGATCAGTTAACATCTGAAGAAAAAAAAATGGTTAATAATGTAACTAATACTATTAACAATAGACTATTTGCGTTAAAAAATGAATTAGCATTAAAAGAAACTGAGCTGATTTCTGCTATTTCTCAGCAAGGTGAAGATCATCAAATAGTAAAAAATATTGAAAGAAAGCTTGAAAGTTTAAAAGAAAGATTGAAGCTTGAGACTAGGAAGTTGGTTTCTCAAGGCATTGCTGTTGCAGACCCAATAAACTACAGGCAGTCACTTATGGATTCAGTAATAAGTATATCAGCAATTTATGCAACCATAGAAGCAAAGTCTTCAGAATATGAAAAGCTTGTAAATCAATATGAATCTCAATTAGTTGTTTTACCTGAAAAATTATTAGAATTTTCAAGGTTAAAAAGAAATTTAAATATTGATACAGAAACCTATTCATTAATGAGGTCAAAAATAGAAGAAGCTAAAATTAATGAAGCATCAAAAATAAGTAAAGTAAGAGTAATTGATAAAGCAAATCCAGATTATGAAAGGGTAACTCCAAAAAGAAAATTAAGCTTATTAATTGGTTTAATTTTTGGTGGTATTTTAGGTGTTGTTGCAGCATTTATCATTGAAATTTTAGATGGTACAATTAAATCTATTGAAGATATTGAAAAAAGAGGTTTAACTATATTAGCTCTAATTCCATCAATAGGTTTACATGATAAGAAGAGAAAAAATAAGTTAAAAAATAGTATAGATAATGCAAAAAAAATCCAAAGAAGATTAATTACATATGAAGATCCAAAATCTCCTGTTTCAGAATCTTACAGAACTTTAAGAACTGGGTTGTTATATGCAAATTCTAAAAAAGCAGGTAATGTTATACTTGTAAGTTCGCCAGGACCAGGTGAAGGTAAAACTACTACTATTGTAAATTTAGCTATAACTTATGCAAATCTTGGTAAAAAATGTGTTATAATTGATACAGATTTAAGAAAACCTGTCGCGCATACTATTTTTGATGTGAAACGTGAACCAGGTATAACACGATTTATTAGTGGGGTTGATGATAAAATAGATGATTTAATTCATAAAACTGAAATAGAGAATTTATCATTAATAACTTGCGGTGTTGTACCTCCAAATCCTTCAGAAGTTTTAGCATCCGAAAGAATGAAAAATCTTGTTAATCATTTAAAGAAAAAATTTGACGTAATTTTCTTTGATGCACCGCCTTTACTAGCAGTCACAGACGCATTTATATCATTATCTTACACTGACCAGTTTATTTTGGTTGTAAGATCTTCCCATACCCAAAAAGGAGGGCTAGATAGAGCTATTGAATTACTTAATCAATCAAATGCACCTCTTTCTGGAGTAGTAATAAATGATATTGATTCCTCTAATAGTTATGGAGGTGGATATTATTATAATTATTATCAATATTATTATGGGTCAGAAAAATAAACAAAAATAAATCTATTTATACTAAATCATTTAATGGATTTTTATGGCTTTTAGGAGGGTCTACTACAAAAGCCGTATTACAAGTTTTAATAATTGCAATTCTTGCTAGACTTTTAAATCCAAAAGAATTTGGTTTGATTGCTACAGCAATGATAGTTGTTAAATTTACAGAAATGATTGCTAATGTTGGTGTTGGTTCTGCTTTGATTCAAAAACAAAAAATTAATGATAGACACATATCAATTTCTTTTTTATTTGTTATAGTTCTTGGTTTTTTAATTTATTTTATCTTTTTATTTCTTTTAAATCCTATTTTAGGTTCTTTTTTTAATCAATTAGATTTAGTAAATGTCCTTAATTTAATTTGTATTTCTATACCATTTAACATGTTTTCCCAGATTTGTTATAGTCTTTTACAAAAAAAATTTAAATTTAAAAGTTTAGCTGGATTAGATATTTTTTCATATACCATAGGATATGGTTTTGTCGGAATCTTTTTAGCATATTTAAATTATGGTGTTTTTTCTTTAGTTTGGGCTATAATAATACAATCAATATTGTACGCAATATTTTTATATTATATTAATCCATTTAAAATAAGTCTAAAATTTTATCGCAAAGAGTTAAATGAGTTGTTGTTTTCTGGGTCTGGATTTATAGTTTCAGATTTTTTTAACTATTTTGCTAGAAATGGAGATTATTTAATTATTAGTAAATACATAGGCATAGAGGCATTAGGTTTATATTCTAGAGCATACACTTTGATGAATGCTGTTGATAGAATAATTGGAAAAGTTATTAATAAGGTTATGTTTTCAACCTTTTCAAAAGTTCAAAATAACAAAATTGAGATAACTAAGATTTTAAATAGAACTGTTGGAATATTATTTTTATTTTTAATTCCCATTTCATTTTATTGTTATTTATTTGCCGAAGAAATTATAATTATAATTTTAGGTAAAAAATGGTTGTCAATTTTAATTCCATATAAAATTTTACTAATTGGAATGACTTTTAGAGTAGGTTACAAATTATTAGCATCTTGCTTAAAAGGGATTGGTTACATTAAATATAATTTGTTTTTTCAATTTATTTATATGTCAATTATACTGATTGGATCTTATATAGTAAGTGATTATGGTATTTCAGGAATTGCTTTGGTTGTTAGTTTTGCTTTACTTATTCATTTTTCTTTACAAGTTTATTTCTTATTTATTAAGAAATTAATAAGTATAAATTTAGTTTTCAAAAAGTTTTTTAATGTAATTCCTATTACTATATTAGTTTTATTTACTTTATTTTATATAAATCAATTTTTAATAATTTTTAGTCATCCCATACATATTATATTTTTTTCGATAATTTATATATTTATTTTTTTAATGATAATTTTGCAGTTTAATTTTACTTTATTAATACCAAGTGATTTTTTATGGTTGTATAAAAAGCTTAAAAATAATAAATGATAAAAATAAAAAGAATTGTTCCAAGTTCGATTTACGATAAATATTTATTATATAAAATAGATAAATATTTAATTTCATTTCCAAAATCTGGTAGAACTTGGGTAAGAATGTTAATTGGATATTATTTAAATAATTTTTATAATTTAGATTTACCTCTTGCTAATTTGAGTATTACTCAAAGATTATATAAGTACCATGCTAATATTCCAAGAATTTCAGTTAGTCACTATGGAAACCCACATTTAATTCATATTGATGATATCAAATTAGATAAAGAAAAGTTTAAAAATAAAAAAGTTATCTTTTTAATTAGAGATCCAAGACCTATAGCTGTTTCTAATTTTTACCAGTTTATGTTTAGAGGAGATAAAGATAGGGCAAATTTCAAAAATTTTTCTAGTTCAATTAATGATTTTGTCCTGGGTAATTATGGAGGAGTAAAATCAATTGTAAAATATTACAATTTATGGCTAAGTAACTACGGTTTAAACTCAAATTTTTTTATTATTAAATATGAAAATCTTCTTATTGAAACTAAATCTGAATTTGAAAAAATATTATCAATTTTTAATCTTCCAATTGATCATGATTTAATTAATGAAACAATTAATTTTTGTAATATTAATAACTTAAAAAAATTAGAAATTGAAGGAAAATTAAATGAATATCATTTTGGTGGAACTAATATGAAAAATTCTAAAGTTCGTTCTGTTGGTAAAAAGAAGTGGTTTGATGAAGTAAATACTAAAACAAGAAAAAAAATGAATGAAATTATTAATAATAAATTAGATAAAAGACTTAGCTATGATAATTTTCAATAATAATGATTTTAAATATAAAAATTGGTCAAAAGCATTAGCGGAAGTAGGTTGTGAAACTATAACTAATAAAAAAATATATCCTTACATATTAGTCCTGTTATTTCAGCATATTATAAAAGGAAAAACAATTAATGCTTATGTATTTAGATATTTAAATGATAGAAAATCATTTTTTAAAACATTAATAAATTTTTTAACAGATATTTTTATTATTTTAATCTGTAAATTAAAAAAAATAAAAATTATTTGGATAGCCCATAATCTTAATAAAGAATCTCAAGTTTATCATAAATTATTAAATTTTTTAAGAAGAAGAGTTATAATACTTTTTTCTAATAAAATTTTGGTAACTGATCCTTTATTAATTAATTTCATTGAAGAAAATAATTTAGACAAAAAGAAAATTGATTGGCTTTGTTTTGGTAAACCTATTAAACAAAAGATAAATCTCAAGAATGAAAATTTATTAAAAAAAATTATTAATTATAAAAATAGTTTAAAAAAAGAATTTAAAAATGATAACTTAATTTTAGGTTTATGTGTCACTTCATCTTTACCTAAATTTTATCATTTCCTTTATTTAAATAAATTAATTAACAATTTAAATAAATATAGTAATAAACAATTTAGTTTGATTTTAATTGGTAAATTCCCAAAAGGAAAAAAATTTTCTTTAGAAAAAGATAAAATAAAAAATAATAAAAATATTTTACATTTAGATGAGAATTTTAATGTTAATGAAGATTATATTAAATCAGAAATTGATTTTATATATAGATCTGTAAATGATTTTTCAGTGTCATTTTCAGTTTATGTATCGGCATTTATAGGAAAACCAATTATTACTGATAATATTGGTTTTTTACCATATATGATTAAAAAATATAAATTAGGTTATATAATTCCAGAAAATAAAAATAATTTTAAATCTTTTGCTGAAAAAATTAAAAATTGGGATTCTACTTATGCTCAGTTATTTTTAAGTAAAAGATCATGGAAAATTGCTGCAAAGAAATTAATTAGTATTAGTTCATAAATAGGGTTAAAAAATATGATAAAAAAAGTATGTGTTGTGGGAGGAGGAAATTGGGGAAAAAACCATGTGAAAACTTTACATGAATTAAATTACCTTGGTGGAGTTGTTGATAAAGATAGAAATTTGCTTGAAAATTATAAAAAGAAATATCCTTATGTAGATACTTTTGATGATTTAGATAAAGCTATAAGTGCTAGTTTTGATGGATATATCGTAGCAACTCCTGCACCTACACATTTTAAAATAGCTGAAAAAATAATTAAATCAAAGAATCATCTATTAGTTGAGAAACCTATTACAACAAATTTAAATGATGCTATTGAATTAAATAGATTAGCAAAAGAATATAATGTTAATTTAATGGTAGGTCATGTTTTACTTTTTCATCCTGCATTTTTAAAAATTAAAGAAATTTTGGACTTAGGAAAGCTAGGCGATATACAGTACATATATAGTAATAGATTAAACTTAGGTAAAATCAGAACAAATGAAAATGTTTTTTGGAGTTTTGCACCTCATGATATTGCGTTATTTCAGTTTTTTACTAACTCAATTCCAATAAAAATAATTTCTACTGGTAAAGACTTTTTACAAGAAGGCATTCATGATACTACTCTTAGTATTTTTGAATATGAAAATAATATTATGGGGCATATTTTTGTTAGTTGGCTGCATCCTTTTAAAGAGCATAGATTTATAATTGTTGGAACAAAAGGTATGATTTCATTCGAAGATTCCAGACCTGATAAGCCCTTAACTCTCTACGATAAAAATATTGATTGGGGTGAAGGTATTCCTAAGCCAAATGATGGAAGTTCAATAAAAATTAATTATGAAAAAAGTATGCCTTTAGAAAATGAATTAAAATACTTTATAAAACATTTAGATGGTAAGCCAATTGTTTTGGCAAATGGAGATAGTGCTGTTGACGTAATAAAAATTTTAGAAAATGTATCAAAAAGATTAACTAATAGTGGAGATTAAATGATATCTGTTTTGACTTATAATGCACCGCATAGAAAAACTCAAGATTTGCTTATGAGATTAAAAATAAAAGGTTATAATAGTATAAGAGTTCTTGCTGTTCCATGGGTTAAAAGAAAAAATTATAAACCTTTAATACCTCATAGAAATTTTGAAAATTTAAATATTAAGCCAAATGAATTAGCACTAAGACTTGGTTATGATTTTCATGAAATAGTTATTGAAGATCTTAATAAATTTAAGAATGATTATATTTTAATTGGAGGAGCAGGTATTTTACCTGAGGAAGTGGTAAATTGTGGGAAAATAATAAATTCACATCCCGCATACTTACCTTATGTTAGAGGGTTAGATTCATTAAAATGGGCAATATACAATAATGAAAAAATTGGTGTTACAACTCATATAATATCTAAAGATTGTGATGCAGGTAAATTAATAAAGAGAGAAATTGTTCCTATATATTCTTGGGATACTTTTCATAGTTTAGCATTTAGACAATATGATCTTGAGATAAATATGCTAGTTGATAGTATTGAAGATGTTAAAATAGCAGTATTAGAAGATTTGAGTACAGAAATTTCAAAACCAACTAGAAGAATGCCTCATTCAAAAGAAAAAGAACTGCTTAAAAGATTCGATAAAATTTTAAATGATTTACAATAAAAGTTATAAAAATTTATTATGATGAATAAGAATATTTTAAAAAAATATTTTTTGTTAAGTTTTTTTGTTTTCTTTGCTTCATATTTAACTTTAGGTTTTTCTCAGTTTGAATATTATAAAAATGATTTTATTTTATTTTGTATAAATTTTTTATATGGATTTACTTACTCATTAATTTTATTTTTCTTTATTTTTATAAGAAAACCAAACCTTAGAAGTATATTAATTATATCATTTATATATTTATTTTTTTTTGGATTTATATATATATATATGATATATGATTTTTCTGGTTTTTTCTTTCAATTTGTTCCAAGCGATTCTCCCATGTATCATCAATTTGGTCTTGATGTTTCTAGAACGAATATTTTTTCTGGAATAAGATATCTTACAGAAGTTACTAAATATGGATTTAGTGATATGGGAATGGTATTTTATGTATCAGTAGTTTATAAATTTATAGATTCACCTTTATTTTTAAAGTTTGTAAATCTATTGTTAAACATTGCTTCAACATTTATAATTTATAAAATTTCTATAAGATTTCTATCCAACAAATATTCTTTAATTTGTTCATTGTTATTTTCAATTTCTTCTATCAATCTATGGTTTTTAATTAGTGGATTAAAAGAACCATTAATGATTTTAATAATTTTAATATCTTTTTATTATTATCTATTATATCAAGAAAATAAATTTACTAGAAATTTACTTTTATCTATATTTTTTTCATTTTTATTAATTTTTTTTAGGATACCTTTGTTTGTTATGTTTTTAATCTCAATTCTTCTATCTGAATTAAATTTAAGGAGAATATCAATATCTGGTCTAATTGCTTTTGCTTTAATTTTATCTTTTACTTTATATGTTTTATTAATTAATTATGATATTATCTACTGGTACTCCATAAGACAAAACTGGAGCTTTGTTGAAAACGAATTTAAAGCAAATAATTATAATTATTTATTAAGTTTTATATCTGGTGTATATGGTCCTCTTCCAACAATAACTCCTAATTTAATACATAACTATCATGATGTTTCAGTTTATGCAAGTTCATTGATTTTTAAAATGTTTCTAGGTACATTTTTTATATTATCACCTTATTTTATTATTAAGGAAAAAAAACAAGTTTTATATCCAATTTTATTTTTTACTTTGTTTCATGTATTTTCATTATTTTTTATTGAGCAAACCTTCAAGTTACGTTTTGCTATGCCTCATATTATTTTTTATTATATGTTATCATTCTTTGTAATTGAAAAAATTGAAAATAGTAATTTTAAATATAATATTGTTTTCTACTTTAATAATATATCTTATGTAGTTTTCTTTTTTTTAATAATTTTCTGGAATGTTCTAAGGACATAATTTTATGAAAAATATTGTATTAATTCTACCAGTTTTACCTCATTATAGATATGATTTTATTATTGATTTAAATTCAAAGTTAAAAAGAAATAATATGAATTTAACTGTTATTGCTGGAGAAAATATTAGCAGAAAAAATGTAAATGAAAATTTAAATATTGATGTAAAGTTAATTAAAAATAATACAATCGGTATTAATATATTAAAATTTGCTATTCAATGGCAATTAAGACTTATAAGAACAGTTATAAAAATAAAACCCGATAAAGTTATTATGTTATGGCATGCTGGAAAAATTAATTATAATATTTTATTATTAATTCTATTTATAAAAAAAATTCCATATGTTCTTTGGGGTTCGGGGTCTGGAGATAAAAGGAGAGATCTAAGTTCTAGCCAATTGAAATTAAAATCTTTTTTTAAAAACTTTTTTGTTAAAAATTCAAGTTCTTATATATCATATGGTACTGATTTTTTTAAAGAATTAATTAAGAATGGATACGATAAAAATAGAATATTCGTGGCACAAAACACTATTAAAGTTGAAAATATTTATAATTATTTAGATATATCTAAAAGAAGCTATAATAAAGTTAAATTTTTATTTGTAGGAGTATTAATTGCGAATAAAAAGTTAGATCTAGCAATTAAAATATGCAGAAGATTAGTTGATGAAGGGTTTACTTTTACTTTTGATATAGTTGGCGATGGTGTAGAATTTAATTATTTGAATGAATTGATTACTAAATATAATCTTAGGGAATATATTTTTTTGCATGGTTCAAAATACAAACAGGAATTAAAAAATATTTTTATTAAATCTAACGTATTTATTTTACCTGGTACAGGAGGCCTCGCAATAAATGAAGCAATGGCATATAGTCTGCCAGTAATATCAACTTCAGGAGATGGTACTGGTAAAGATTTGATTACAAATAATATTAATGGTTTTTTACTTGATGATAACTATAAAGAAGAAATTTTATATGAAAAAATAAAGTTTTTTTTAAATGCAGATAAAAAAAAGTTAAAGCAAATGGGTAGTAGAAGTTTATCGATCATAAAACAAAAAGGAACTATGAGAAATATGGTTGAAAAATTTTATGAATCTATTTTAAATTAAGGCCAAAAATGAAGATAATATCAGTTGTAGGTGCTAGACCAAATTTTATAAAAATTAGCCCGTTTATTAAATCAATTAATAAATATAATAGTAATAATACTATTAAGGTTGAACATTTATTAGTACATACAGGCCAACATTATGATGATCGCATGTCTAAATCATTCTTTGAATCATTAAATATTCCATATGCAGATATTAATTTAGGTATTGGCTCAGGTTCACATGCAGAACAAGTTGGAAGAACTATGATTGCTTTTGAAAAAGTTCTGTTAGTAGAAAAACCTGACTGGGTTGTTGTAGTTGGGGATGTTAATGCTACATTAGCTTGCTCCGTAACAGCGAAGAAACTTCATATTAAAGTTTGCCATATTGAGGCTGGATTACGTTCACAAGATAATTTAATGCCTGAAGAAATAAATCGTTTGGTAACTGATAGATTATCAGATTTGTTACTTGTTCCAGATGAATTATCTGTACAGAATCTTCTAAAAGAAGGTGTAGAGAAAAATAAAATTAAGTTTGTTGGAAATATTATGATTGATACTTTGTTAGAAAATAAGAAAACATCTTTAAACTTAAATTTTAATGAAATTATAAGTAAAAATTCTATTTC
The DNA here is from genome assembly GCA_002693365.1 of Fidelibacterota bacterium. Taxonomy (GTDB): domain Bacteria; phylum Fidelibacterota; class Marinisomatia; order SCGC-AAA003-L08; family D37C17. Next base: position 24,010 of record NZPQ01000016.1, on the reverse strand, counting down.
TACTAATAATGAAAATATAAAAAAAAATAATTTTATTTTAACTACATTACATCGCCCATCAAATGTTGATAGCAAAAAAAATTTAAACAGTATTGTTGATTTTTTTTTAAATGAAATTTCAATTTTAAAAGATATAGTTTGGCCCATTCATCCTAGAACAGTAAAACAGTTAAAACTCTTTCAATTATGGGATGCTTTAGTTGAAAATCCTAAAATTCATTTACTTCATCCCATTGGTTATCATGAGTTATTAAATCTTAATATTAATTCAAAGTTAGTTTTAACAGATAGTGGTGGATTACAAGAAGAATGTACGGTGATTGGTACTCCTTGCATAACTTTAAGATCAAATACTGAAAGACCAATAACTTTAGTCGAAAATGGTGGAGTAAGTGTTTTAGTAGGTAATGATATACCAAAAATAAGTAAAGAATATAATAAAGCATTAAAAATTACAAAAAAACCAATTCAGCCTAAATATTGGGATGGAAAGACAGCAGAAAGATGTTTAAAAAAAATAATTAATTTCTAAATGATAATAAAAAAATATTCAAACTATTTGATAATCTAATTATTAGTTCAAAATATTATTTTTTTTAAGAAGAATTAATCTCAAATAAAAGACAAACAATAATTCCATTATTAATAAATAAAAAATTAGATTTATTTTATTTATTATCAATAAAGTTAATATTGAAAAAAATGAAATGTTTATAGTGTAAAATAAAATAATTTTTATTTTGCTATATTTATGTTTTATAAATAAATGATGTAAGTGAATATGATCTGGATTGAAAATTGCAAAAACTTTTTTAGTATGTTTTTTTTCATTGGTAAATCTTTTTATTGCTACTAGTATAACATCGAAAAACGGTATTGAAAATATAGATATAGGAAAATAAATTGCATTTTCAATTTTTTGTTCAAATACAAAAGTTGTAGTTAGTATTACGAATATCCATCCAATAAAAAGACTCCCTGTATCTCCTAAAAACATTCTCGATATAAAGATATTATACATTATAAAAGCAGTTAATGAACTAATTAAAACTATTGAAAATAAAATTATACTATAATTAATATTTGTAATAAAAAATAAAACGTTAAAAAAAAATAAAATTAATATACCTGTCAAAGCTGTTAAGTTATCTAGGCCATCAAGTAAATTGAATGTATTTAAAATAATAAGTGACAAAATTAAATAAATAAATATATCTAAATAATAATTATAAAAAAAGATGCCATCAATTTTTAAATCATAAATAAGAGTACATAAGGCTAGTATTTGTATTAGAAATTTAAATAAACTGTTTATTTTAAAAATATCATCTGAAATACCTAATAAAAAAATTAAGAGGGTTGATATTAATAAATTTTTTTTAGTTATTATAAATTCAAGAGGATAAGAGTCGACATATTGATATTTAAACATAATATATGTAATAGTGGAAAAAATTATTAAAATACATAACCCACCAATTGATGATATGGGATATTTATGATTTTTCCTTTTATTAGGATAATCGATAAATTTTAATTGTTTAGAATATTTAGATAAAAAAGAAATTAAAATAAATGTTGTTAAGAAAGATAATATAAAAAGAGAATAATACAAACTACATCATCCACTTCTAGCACCGTGAAAAATTATATTTATTAAAGCTTTAATAAAATATTTTAAATCTGTATAAAAAGGTTTTTTTATTTTTTGTTTTATATACTTTTTTTCACTTTCTAATATTTCATCAAAGTTTTTAGGTAAATCAGCGTAATAAGGAGGTATCAATCCCGGTTTTACTTTAATTCTTAATTCTTGTAAAGCTATTGGGTATTTAGAAAAATAATTTTTACTAAGTGGCCTTACACCAACTATGTTTAAATCTCCCTTAAATAAATTAATTAGCATAGGTAGTTCATCAATCCAAACTCTTCTGAAAATTTTTCCCCATGTAGTTACTCTGTAGTCATTTGCAATCTTACCTGATGGTGCTAGTTTGTTTTCTTCAATAATAAGCTCTTGACAATATTCAGAATAAGGGTGCATTGTTCTTAATTTATAAACCTCTATTAATTTCCCTTTAAATCCAACTCTTTTCATTTTAAAAATTGGACCATAAGAAGGATTCATATTGAAATCTGGTTTTTTAACTTTTTTGGAAACAATAAATAATTTATTTTCTATTTCAAAATATTTAATAATTTTAAAACCACATGAATATAATCTACCAAAAAATTCTCCCTTTGATATTACTCTATTTTTACCTTTGGAAATTAAAAAATAAATACTTTTAAGTAGGGGAATTTTAGGGAAAAAACGCTTATAAATAAAATCAATTACTCTGACTATATTTTTAAATCCTAAAGGTACTTTTGACTTCATCCTTTTCCTTCTTTGTTCTAATGTTTCGGAACAAGATATAAAAATACCATTATCATCTAAACATTCATTTACTTTTTCGTAAAATTTGTTTAGTCTTCTAATATCATTTGATTTATGTAAGTTCAAAATTAAATCTAGTTTATTTTTATTTAAATCTTTGTTAGTCTTTGTAAATAAGATTTGTTTTTTTTGACTTTTATTTAAATAATTATTGATTTTACTTTTAAGGCTTTGAGGTATTGATATGGTTTTATTTATTTTCATATTTTTTAATAAAATCAATAAAAAATTGTGTAGGATCAATTTTTTCTTCAATTATCTTTTTGCTTTTTTCTTTCCAAAAATCACTTGATTTATTATTTTGTAAAATTTCTATACCTTTTTCTATTGATTTTTTTTGATCTATCAATGATTCTGTGAAATTAAAAACAAGACCATATTTTTTTTGTTGTTCATCTGTATATCCTCTTCCTGAATTATCTAGAAATATTGAAGGAGTTCCTAAAATTGAACATTCAGAAGCCATTGTAGCACTTTCTCCATATAGTAAAGATGCAAAAAAAAGTGCATCATGCATCATAGTACTAGGGATATTAATTTTATATTTTTTTAATTTTTCAGGAAGTTCAGATTCAGATGAAATAAATACTTTACCATATTTTTTAAATTCATTAACGGCATTAATTTTATTATTGTTTGAAATGCCTTTGTGACCTATATCATGTGTTGCTTGCCATGAAACAAATCTAAGTATTGAAAATCTTTCATTATTTTTTATTCCTAATAAATTTAAAACATCTATATTTGGCTTAAAATATTTTGGATGTAAATATGATATTTCCATATAGCTATCAAATCTTACATGCTTTTTACCAAAATTTTTCTTGTAACAGCTTGGCGTTAGTACTTTTTTTGAAAAAGGTGAAAAAGCTAAGTTCCCGATTGTTGCATGTTCAGTATCAGTAATTGCTATATGAGGTTTATTCATAAAATATGCAACTTGGGCAGCATATGGAGATGCAAAACTTATAAAAATGTCTGGTTTAAATTTTTTTGCTTTTTTAAAAATTAAGAAGTCAGCTTTGAACATATAAATAAATTTTCTTGCGAGCCCTGATTCGCCTTTTCCTCTATCAATATAATTAATTTTTAATTCATCTAATAAATTAAATGTTACATCTTTTTGTCTTGCGGTAATCATAAAGGAAAATTTTTCTTCTTCAAGTATTCTAATAAAATTTTTAAAATAATGCACGTGAGCAGGATGCCCTAAGTCAATAAAAATTTTCATTTTTTTAAAATATTTTTCATTAGTGTAGAAATTGCTACCATCATCCATCCTTGATTCCATCTCATGTAAGAAACTTTATTTGTGATTATGGGCCATTTTTGATAATAGAAATTACCTTTAATTTTATTTTGCATATTTGTAATTGTCCAATTTGCTATTTTTTTTGAAAAATCTAAATATTTTGGATTGAAACTTTTGAAATTTGAGAAGGTGATTATTCCTTGGCTTTGGTTATGAATATCAACGGGCCATTTACTTGGAATCCTCCAAAATGAATAACCTTCTTTTGAGAATTGATTATTGTAGTAAAATGAAAGACCATTATTAATTATGTTTTTATAGTCAGATATCGTGATTTCAGAAAATTTACAAATTCTTTTAATTGATTCAAGTACATATCCCTGGTGAAAATCTATTTGAATTTTTGGCTTTTTGGTTTTTATGTCATAACTATAATACCATGAACCATTTTTATTTTGATAGCTAGTTGTAAAATCAAGAATTTTTTTAATGGTATTAATATTTGAGTTTTTATTCTCAACATAATCTGAATAGGCTAAAATTTCACCTGCAAGAAGATTTGCATTAATAGTTATATCTTGTTTTGTTGTTGTATATGAAAAACATATACCTCTTTTATTTTCAATAAATGGTATATCATTAAGTATAAAATCTTTAGCTTTTTTAATAATTTTTATTGCTCTTTTATCATTAGTCATTAAATAATACTTGAAAATTGACCTAATATTAAATCCTGTTACAACTGAGGTTGGATAAAATGGTTTAACTATTGAGCCATCTTTTTTTGGCCATGGATAATTATATCCCCAACAATATCCTGAATATCCTTTTGAAAAGTTAGATTCAAGCCAATTGAAGAAGAAATCGATAGATTTATCTAAATGTTTAATCTCTAATGGATTTCCTAATTCTTTTTGTATAAGATATGAATTAAGAAATAATCCCATACCTTTAGGATTATATTCTTTTTTTACATTGATAATTTTTCGAAAATTTATTGGAGAACGTTTATTTATTTGATTTATAATAAATGAAATATTTGATCCAAATTTTTCAAATGGTATATTTGATAGATGTGAATCATACAAGCTATAACCTTTATAATTATTTTCTCTACAATATTGTTCGAGCTTTAAAAAAGAATCATTTAGATTATTCATTATATTCTTCAATTATTTTATGTCTTAAATTGGTTGATGAAAAGTTGTGGTTCCTCTTGTGATAATATATTTTAATATTTAAGTCGTTTCCTGTAAAATTTTTATTTTTATAATCTGACCCGAGAATTCTTATATCTGGATTTAATTTCTTTAATAATTCATAAAGGTCTTTTTCACTATTATAAATTATAATTTCATCAACATATTTAACTGCATCAAGTTGTATTTTTCTTTCTTTAATAGATTGTATAGGACTATTTTTTTCTAGAGGTCTATCAATTGTAGGGTCTGTTTGAAGTCCTGCAACTAAATAGTCGCACTGTTGTTTGGCATCTTTTAACATTAATATGTGGCCAGCATGAAGTAAATCAAAACAACTGCAAGTAAACCCAATTTTTTTATTTTTAGTCATTTTCATAATTTAAAAAAAAAAGAGCATCAAACTGATGCTCTTTTTAGATTCTATAAATTATTAAATTAATTAATTAAAAATTCAAAACTTTACTGTAATTTAAGTTTAAGCTGTAAACATCTAGTAAACCAAAATCTAAATATGGGTCTTCTTTTGATATATCAACAAACTTTTGATATCTTAACCCTAAGCTTAAGTCATTATCAAATACTGGTAAATTGTAAGAAAAATCCAGAACACCTGTTCCAGCAATTCCTCCTGATTCATCTAAGTGTGCTATTCCTAAGCCAAATGTTAAGTCAATAGGTAATTCAAGCTCTGTATGAAAATGAGCAATACCAGCTTTAATATTATTGTCATCGCTATTAATACCAGCTAAATTTGATAAATTGATCTCTGCAGAAATATTAAAATCTTTCCCAAATAAATTAAAATTATATTTTGTTGGAAATTTAATACTCAATGATGTTCCTGGGTCAAAATCATCTGCACCATCACCAAGTGCAGTTAAAGTTCCCATTGAGATAGTCATATCGCATTTACATTTAGATTCATCATTTGTGTCAGAATCTATTTTGTTAGCAAGTTTTGATGGACTTTCCATTTCATCTAAAGCTTTAGTAACTTTTTGATCTCCCCCTTTAGGTGTTAAATGAAGAGAAGAACTATTAACTTTATAAATTGTTCCATCTTTTTCTAAGTATCTTTGTTCCTCATCATCAGAGCCAATAGCTACAGTAAGCATCAGTGATAAACATAATATTGAAAACTTTTTCATATAATTTCCTTATAAATTGTTAAATTACCTAAGTCTTGAAGGTTAATATACATAGAATAGATACATATAAGTCAATTATTTATTTTAAATGAAAATATTAGTTATAGGAACAGGTTATGTGGGTTTAGTAACAGGAGCTTGTTTAGCTTACACTGGAAACAAAGTAATTTGTTTAGATGTTGATAATAAAAAAATAAATGATTTGAATAATGGAAAAATCCCAATTTTTGAGCCTGGCCTTTCAAAAATTGTCAGAGAAAGTATATCAAACAACTGTTTATTTTTTTCAACAAATTATAGTGATTCGATAAAAGATTCAGATATTATTTTCATTGCTGTGGGAACACCTATGAAAGATAGCGGAGAATCAGACTTGAAGTATATAAATAGTGTATCAAAAAGTATCGGATTATACATTGATTCATATAAGTTAGTTGTAGTTAAATCTACTGTTCCTGTTGGAACTACATTTAAAGTTCAAAAAATAATTAAAGATGAGATTTTAAAGAGAAATAGTAAAATAAATTTTGATATAGCAAATAATCCCGAGTTTTTAAAAGAGGGTAAAGCTGTAAATGATTTTATGTCTCCTGATAGAATTGTAGTTGGTCTTAACAATCAAAAAAATAAAAAAACTTTCAAAGAATTATTCAAACCCTTTTCAATAAATCATGACAAATTGATTTTTATGGATATACTTAGTTCAGAGCTTACTAAATATGCAGCAAATGCAATGCTTGCTACAAAAATTTCATTTATGAATGAAATGGCTAATATTTCTGAAAAATTAGGAGCAGATATTAATAAAGTTAGGCTTGGTATAGGCTCAGACAATAGGATAGGATTTAGTTTTATATATCCTAGCGTTGGATATGGAGGAAGTTGTTTCCCAAAAGATGTTAATTCAATAATAAATTTTTCTAATAAAAAAGGTTATACACCCAAAATATTAGAGGCAGTAAATGATGTAAATGAAAATCAAAAAAAATATTTTTTTGATAAATTATTTGAAAGATTTAAAAGTAAAAAAAATGATTTAAAAAACAAAAAATTTGGTATTTGGGGACTTTCTTTTAAGCCTGGAACAGATGATATGAGAGAGTCTGCAAGTATTTATTTTGTAGAAAAAATTATTAATTTAGGTGGATCTATATCTGTTTATGATCCTAGGGCAATTGATAATGCAAAAAATAAATATTTTAATCATTTATCTGGGATAACATATTGTCAAAGCAAACTAGATGTTTTAAAAGGTAGTGATGCTCTAATATTATTGACCGAATGGCCTGAGTTTAGAAGTCCCGATTTTGAAAAGTTGGGGTCTATTTTAAAAAATAAAATTATTTTTGATGGTAGAAATCAATTTGATAAAGAATACCTGAAAAAAATTGGATTTGAATATCATCAAATTGGTGTGAGACAGATTTAATTGTTCCTTTATTTTAAAACTTTATTTNATTTTTTATTTTCTTTANTTTTGATTTTTTTATTAATGCCATTATTTTTATTGATTATTTTTTTTCTATTTTTCTTTTCTGATTCAAAAGTATTTTTTATTCATAAAAGAATAGGGAAAAATGGAAAAAAATTTAATTTAATTAAATTTAGAACTATGAAGCATTCAAGAGATAAAATTTTAAGAAAGTATTTTAAAGAAAATCCNAGTCAGAAAANATATTGGCAAAAAAATCAAAAATTAAAAAATGANCCTAGAGTTACTAAGATAGGTTATTTTTTAAGAGAATATAGCTTAGACGAATTACCTCAAATATTTAATATTTTAAAGGGAGATATGAGTTTTATTGGNCCAAGACCAATTGTTGAAGATGAGTTGCANAAATATGGAGATAATTTTGGGAGCTATAAATTAGTTAAACCTGGTTTATCTGGTCTTTGGCAGGTTTCAGGAAGAAATAATACCTCTTACGATAAGAGAGTAGAACTTGATTGTAAGTATATTAAAACAATGTCTTTTTTGCTTGATATTAAAATATTTTTTAAAACCTTTTATGTTGTTTTATTAAGAATTGGTGCATACTAGTATGAAATTTTTAGTAACAGGTGGAGCTGGTTTTATAGGAAGTCACTTAGTTGATAAGTTGCTAGGTGATGGGTATGATGTAAAGGTTATTGATAATGAATCTGCTTCTGAAAATGATTTTTTTTACTGGAATGAAAAAGCTGATAACTACCTTTATGATATCTTAAATNACAATAAAATTGAAAAANTATTTAAAGATATTGATTGTGTTTTTCATCTAGCTGCAGAATCAAGAATNCAAACTGCTATAAAAAATCCATCTAAAACCTTTAGTGTGAATTTTAAAGGAACATTAAATATTTTAAATGCTTGTAAAAAATANAATGTTAATAGAATTATATATTCCTCAACATCTTCAATTTATGGACTTAAAAATATTCCTCCACTTAAAGAAAATATGGANAGAGATTGTCTAAATCCNTATTCGTCTTCAAAAGCAGCGGGTGAAGATTTAGTAAAAATATTTTCAAGGTTTTATAATCTTAAATCNATAATTTTAAGATATTTTAATGTTTANGGTGAAAGGCAGCCTACAAAGGGNCAGTATGCACCAGTAGTTGGACTTTTCCANAAAATGAAAAAGGATGGAAAGCCTATGACAGTAGTCGGTGATGGAAAGGCGCGAAGAGATTATACACACGTAAAAGATGTAGTAAATGCAAATATTTTAGCTGCTATGAAAAAAGATTTATTAAGAACTGAAACAATTAATATAGGAACTGGTACAAATTATAGTGTATTNGAATTGGTTGATATGATAGGAGNTGATTATGTTCATATACCTCCAAGATTAGGTGAGGCTAAAGAAACATTAGCAGATATTAGCAAGGCAAAAAATTATTTAAATTGGGAGCCTTCAATTTCAATAAAAAATTGGATTAAAAATAAATGAGAATTTGTATCGTATATGGTGGTACATCAAAAGAAAGAGATGTGTCTATTTCATCAGGTAAATCAATTTTAAAAGCTTTATCTAGCGAAGTAAGCATTTCTGGTTATGACTTTAATGGGGATTTAGATGATCTGCTTGATAATGTTAGAAAATTTGATTTAGTTTTTAATGCATTGCATGGAGGAGATGGTGAGAACGGAAAAATACAAAAATTTTTCTATGAAAATAATATTAAGTTTACTGGTTCCAATGCAAATGCTTCTGAATTAGCAATGGATAAGCATAAGGCTAAAAAAATTTGTGTAAATAATAAAATTTTAACTCCAGATTGGCTTTACTATAAAAAAGTTATAAAATTATTTCAACTTGAAGTTGAGATTTTAAGGTTTTGTGATACTGATATAATTATAAAACCATCAGATGAAGGCTCTTCACTTGGTCTTAGTGTTGTAAAAGATTTTGACCCTAAGGATAAATCTAAAAGAATGATGCTTGATGAATCTATATCAAAATGTTATGAAGTTTCAGATAATGTTATGATTGAAGAATACATTTATGGCAGGGAGNTAACAGTTGGTATATTAGGTAATAAAATACTACCTATTGTTGAAATTGTACCAAAAAATGGTTTCTATGATTATGATAGTAAATATATAAAAGGTAAAAGTGATTATATCGTTCCTGCAANGCGNNTAAGCAAAGATTTAGANATGAATATTTATAATAATGCTATGCGCATTTATGAGTTAATTGGATGCANNCATTATGCGCGAATTGATTTTAGNCTNTCAANTGATAACCAGCCGTATTTTTTAGAAGTTAATACCTTGCCTGGNTTTACTGATACTAGNCTTTTTCCAATGGCAGCAAAGGCAGCTGGTATTTCATATAAAAATCTTTTATTAAAAATTATTAATTTGGCGAAAAAATAAATTTTTTTAAAACTTTCTTGTTATTAATGAATTTATATTATAACTTAGTAGGCTCTGCTATAGTGCAATTTAAAGTTTTGCCATTGTAGCTCAGTTGGCCAGAGCAGCTGATTTGTAATCAGCGGGTCGGGGGTTCGAATCCCTCCAATGGCTCAGTTTATTGAAATACGGGAGTTTTAAAAAACCGTCGTTTAGGGTCGGTGGCCGAGTGGTCAATGGCAGCAGACTGTAAATCTGCCGNCGTANGNCTACGGTGGTTCAAATCCATCCCGGCCCACANNATTNNAGCGGGAGTAGCTCAGTTGGTAGAGCATCAGCCTTCCAAGCTGAGGGTCGCGGGTTCGAGTCTCGTCTCCCGCTCANCTGCCTACATAGCTCAGGCGGTAGAGCACTTCCTTGGTAAGGAAGAGGTCACCAGTTCAAGTCTGGTTGTAGGCTCTAAAGTGAAAATTTTGGTTGAAGTTTTTTAAAATTTAGTAGATTAATTGTTTGTTTAAAAAGATATGAATAATAAAATAGGAGATATAATAAAAAATGGCTAAGGAAAAATTTGAGAGAAATAAACCGCATGTTAACGTTGGGACTATTGGTCATGTTGATCACGGTAAAACGACTTTAACTGCAGCTATTACAAAGACTTTGGCTGATAAAGGTCTTGCAGAAAAACGTGATTTTGATACTATTGATAATGCTCCAGAGGAAAAAGAGCGTGGTATTACTATTAATACATCACATGTTGAGTATGAAACAGAGAATAGACATTATGCTCATGTAGATTGTCCTGGTCACGCAGATTATATTAAAAATATGATTACTGGTGCTGCGCAAATGGATGGTGCTATATTAGTTGTTGCAGCGACAGATGGTGCTATGCAGCAAACAAGAGAGCATTTGCTTTTAGCAAAACAGGTTAATGTTCCTGCTGTAGTTGTTTTCATGAACAAATGTGATCAAGTTGATGATGCTGAGATGTTGGAATTGGTTGAAATGGAGCTAAGAGAGCTTTTAGATAAATATGACTTTCCTGGAGATGATACTCCTATTATTCAAGGTTCAGCGTTAAATGCATTAAGTAATGGTGGTGCAGATGCCGATTGTATCATGAAGCTGATGGATGCAGTTGATTCATTTGTTCCAACACCTGAAAGAGCGGTTGATAAGCCTTTCCTTATGCCAGTTGAGGACGTATTTTCAATTACTGGAAGAGGAACTGTGGCAACCGGTAGAATTGAGTCTGGTATAGTTAAAGTTGGTGAGGAGCTTGAGTTGGTTGGTATGGGTTCTGATAAAAAGACAACTTGTACTGGAGTTGAAATGTTTAGAAAGCTTCTTGATGAAGGCCAAGCAGGTGATAATGCAGGTCTCCTTTTAAGAGGAGTTGATAAAGAAGAGATTAATAGAGGTATGGTTCTTGCTAAACCTGGTTCTATTACTCCTCATACTAAGTTTAAAGCATCTGTATATGTTCTTAAAAAAGAAGAGGGTGGAAGACATACACCATTTTTTAAAGGTTATAGACCACAGTTTTACTTCAGAACAACTGATGTTACTGGTAATGTGATACTTCCTGCAGGAACTGAAATGGTTATGCCTGGAGATAATGTAGATCTTGATATTGAATTGATTACTCCAATAGCAATGGAGAAAGAATTAAGATTTGCAATTAGAGAAGGTGGCCATACAGTTGGTGCTGGTGTTGTTACTGAAATCAAAGAATAATAATAGTGGCTGGCAATAGTAAAAGAGATATTGTTCAAATAGAAAGTACTGCTGGGACAGGTTACAGGTATTCAATTACTAAGAATAAACGTTTGCATCCTGAGAAAATTGAGTATAAAAAATATGATCCTGTTGTTCGAAAGCATGTAATTTTTAGAGAAACAAAATAAATATTAGTTGCTAGGTGAGTTTGTGATTGCTAGGTGAGTAGTTCAACTGGTAGAGCGCCGGCCTCCAAAGCCGGAAGTTGAGGGTTCGAGTCCTTCCTCACCTGCTAGAAAGATATTGATAATGTTTAAAAGTATATCAGATTATTTTAAAAGTATTAAAGTTGAAATGGCTAAAGTATCATGGATGACTAGAGATCAGGCTGTTAATTCTACTTTTATTGTTGGAGTCTTTGCTTTTATTATTGCTATCTTCTTATTTGTTCTTGATATTGGTTTATCAGAATTTGTTAATATTTTATATAATTTTATATAATTCATGGAAAAAGCTATAGATAATAATAATGAATCTTTTAATTGGTTTTCTTTAAGGGTGATTTCTGGAAAGGAAAGAGCAGTTGAGGATACTATTTTATACGAATCTAAAAGAGAAAAAATCGATAGTTCAATTGAAGAAGTTTTTGTTCCTTTTGAGAAAGTTGTAAAAATAGTTAATAATAAAAAAGTTATCAAAGAAAGAGTTTTTTTCCCAGGTTATATTTTGATTAAAATGAAGCTAGATAAAGTATCAAGATACTTTATAGAAAATATTCAAGGTGTTATAAGTTTTGTTGGTGCTAAGGGTAAGCAGCCTACTCCATTAAGAGATTCGGAAATTAAGAAAATTTTTGGTGAAGTTGAACGAAAAGAAGGAAGAGAAATGATTGTTTCGCCTTTCCAAAAAGATGATAGTGTTAAAATTATCGCTGGTCCATTTATTGATTTCTCAGGTATTGTGATGGAGACTAATGATGAAAAGCAAAAAGTTAAAGTAACTATATCAATTTTTGGCAGATCAACACCAGTAGAGTTAGATTATTTTCAAGTTGAATTAGAAAGATAGCTACTTATGGCAGATAAAAAAATAGAAAGTTTTATTAAGTTACAAATTGAGGGTGGAAAAGCTAATCCATCTCCACCAGTTGGTCCTGCTTTAGGGCAACATGGAGTTAATATAATGGATTTTTGTAAAGCTTTTAATGCGCAAACACAAGATCAAGCTGGGAAAATTATACCTGTAGTTATCACAGTTTACGCTGATAGGTCATTTACTTTTGTTACAAAAACACCCCCTGTTCCATCGTTAATTTTAGAGGGTTGTAATATAAAAAAAGGTTCATCTGAACCAAATAGAGATATTGTTGGTTCAATTTCAATTTCAAAAATTGAAGAAATTGCAAAGGTTAAATTACCTGATTTGAATACTAAAAAACTAGATTCTGCTATTCAAATGGTTAAAGGTACTGCAAGAAGCATGGGTGTGAAAGTAGAGGGTTAGTTAAATGTTTAGAGGAAAAAAATATAAGAATAGTTTATCTTCATATGATTCTGCGATAGAATATGGTTTAGATAAAGCAGTTGATATATTGCATGGTTTTCCTAAGTCAAATTTTGATGAGTCTGTTGATATTAGCGTTAATCTAGGTGTTGATCCAAGGCATGCCGATCAGTTGGTTAGGGGTATGGTTAGTTTGCCAAATGGTACTGGAAAAAAAGTTAAGGTTGTGGTTATTTCAAAGGATGATGATAAGAACAGTAAGGCTAAAGATGCTGGAGCTTTTGATTCTGGTTCTAAAGATTTATTAGATAAAATTTCAAAAGGTTGGTTAGACTTTGATGTATTAATTGCTACTCCTGATATGATGGCAGAAGTAGGTAAGCTAGGGAGAGTTTTAGGACCTAGAGGTTTGATGCCTAACCCAAAGACTGGTACTGTTACTAATGATATTGAAAAAGCTGTATCTGAAATTATTGCTGGTAAAGTTGAGTATAGGGTTGATAAATCTGGAATTATATCTGTTAGTGTCGGTAGGATATCTTTTGAAAAAGACAAGATAATTGAAAATATTAAGGCTTGTATTGGTGCAATTTTAAAAGCTAAGCCTTCATCAGTTAAGGGAGTATATTTTAAGAAGTTTTCAATTTCCTCAACTATGAGTCCAAGTTTAAAGATAGATAAAAGTGAATTTGTTAATTAATTAGAAAAGTAATTTATGCCGAATCAAAAAAATATAGAAATTGTTGAAAATTTAACAGGAAAATTTAAAAATTCATCTGCAATGTATTTTGCAAAATATACAGGAATGAATGTTGCTCAAGCTTCAGATTTAAGAATGAAGTTTGTTGATAATGACGTTGATTTTTTGATTTCAAAAAATACTTTGGTTAAAATTGCAGCTAAAAATGCAGGATTTGAAGATTTATTTGATAATATTTTATCTGGTCAAATAGGTATAGCTTATGCTGGGAGTGATCCAACCTCTCCTGCAAGGGTGATAAAAGAATTTACAAAAGATAATGAGTCTTTTGAGGTTGTTGGCTTATATTTTGATGGAACTTTGTACGATCCATCAAAATATAAAGAACTAGCAAGTTTACCAACAAAAGATGTGCTTGTTACAAAGTTTGTTTATGCTTTAAATGCTCCGATGTCTAATATCGCATTATTGTTAAATGCATCAATATCAAAACTAGCATGTACTTTAAAAAGTTTAGAAAATCAAAAAAAATAAAATTTAATAATATTTAATAATAAGGGGAAAATTAAAAATGGCGAAAATAAGTAAAGATGATGTTTTAAGTTATTTAGAAACAGCTAACATGTTAGAAATTTCTGAATTAATTAAAGATATTGAAGATAAATTTAATGTTTCTGCAGCAGCACCTGTTGCTGTAGCTGGAGGAGCAGCTCCTGGAGCACCTGCAGAAGGAGCAGCTGAAGAAAAATCTGAATTTAAGGTTGAATTAACTGCTGCAGGTGATAAGAAGATTGCTGTAATTAAAGTTATTAGAGAAGTTACTTCTCTTGGTTTGAAAGAAGCTAAAGAATTAGCTGATGGTGCACCTAGCGTAGTAAAAGAATCTGTTCCTAAAGAGGAAGCAGATCAGCTTAAGGCAAAATTAGAAGAAGCTGGTGCAACTGTAACTTTAAGTTAGTTGACAATTTTTTATAATTACAAATTTAATATAGTTCCTTTTAATAATCTATATTCAATACAAATATGGAGGTGGTTACCGCTAAATGAAAAATAATATTCACGATTTCTCAAAAAATAATTTTAGTATAGATTTGCCTGATTTACTTGCAATACAGGTTGAGTCTTGGAAAGAATTTTTACAAGAAGATGTATTGCCAGAAAAAAGAAAAAATTTAGGTTTAGAGGCAGTGTTAAGAAATACTTTTCCAATTGAAGATAACCACAGAAACTATGTTTTAGAGTATAAATTTTATTTTTTAGGTTTACCAAAATATTCTGTTAAAGAATGTTTAGAAAGAAGAATTTCTTATAATGTACCCCTTAAGGTTAAGTTTGTTCTTCACATAACTGATGAAAATGATAAGTCCAAGTATGTTCAAAACATAGAGCAAGATGTATTTTTCGGAAATATTCCTTATATGACTGATTCAGGAACTTTTATTATAAATGGTGCAGAAAGAGTAATTGTTAGTCAGCTACAAAGATCACCAGGAGTATTCTTTGATCAATCATTTCATCCTAATGGAACAAAGATATTTTTAGCAAGAATCATACCTTTTAGAGGTTCTTGGGTTGACTTTACAACTGATATCTATGATTGTATTTATGCTATTATTGATAGAAGAAGAAAGTTTCCAGCTTCTATACTTTTAAGAGCGATAGGTTTTTCAACAAATACTGAAATATATTCGTCTTTTGGGTTAACAAAGAAATTTAGTCTTAAAAATAGTAAGAGTATTTTAGGAAAGAAGTTATTAGATGATTTAGTTGATAATGAAACAGGAGAGATTGTTTTAGAAAAGGATACTATTTTAGATAAAAGTAATATTAAGATATTATCTAATGCTAAATTAAGTGAACTTGAGCTTTTGAACGATATTAAAGAAAATGAAGTTGCTATTGAAGTTATTAATAATACCATTAAAAAAGATCCAACTTCTAATTCAGATGAAGCAGTTTTATTGCTATATCAGCATTTAAGAACAGGAGAAGCTCCAGATGTTTCAGTTGCAACTAAATTTATAGAAAAAATGTTTTTCTCTACAAAAAAATATGACTTGGGTCAGGTTGGAAGATACCGTATTAATAAGAAATTTGATTTGAATAATCCTGTTGAAGATGCAGTTTTAACAAAAGATGATTTCATACAAGTTTTTAAATATTTAATATCTATGAGAAATAATCAAAATGGTCCTGATGATATTGATCATTTAGGAAATAGAAGAGTAAGAACATGTGGTGAGCAGTTGGCTAATCAGTTTAATATTGCTCTTGCAAGAATGAAGAGAACAGTTTCTGAAAGGATGAATCAAAGAGAAGCAGAAAGTTTAACTCCTCAAGATTTGATAAGCTCAAGAATTGTTACAACAGTTTTAAATGCATTTTTTGGTACTAGTCAATTGTCCCAATTCATGGACCAAACTAACCCTCTGGCTGAAGTAACACATAAAAGACGTATTTCATCTTTAGGACCTGGAGGTTTATCTAGAGATAGAGCTGGATTTGAGGTTAGAGATGTGCATTACACTCACTATGGTAGGTTATGCCCAATCGAGACTCCTGAAGGTCCAAATATTGGTCTTATAAATTCATTGTCTATCCATGCAGTAGTAAATAATTTAGGTTTTATAGAATCTCCTTACAGGAAGGTTAATAGTAAAATAACAGATCAAATAGAGTATCTATCTCCTGATGAGGAAGATCGATCATTTATAGCTCAGGCTTCAGAAAAATATACAAAAAATGGAGATTTTTCTAATAAGTTAATTAAAACAAGAAATGGTGTAGAGTTTACACTATCTACAAAAGATGAGATTGACTATATGGATGTTATGCCAAATCAAATTGTTAGTGTTTCAGCTGCATTGATTCCATTTCTAGAAAATGATGATGCAAATAGAGCTTTAATGGGTTCAAATATGATGAGACAGTCAGTTCCTCTTTTACAGCCTGAAAAACCAATTGTGGGAACAGGAATGGAATCTACTGTAGCAAAAGATTCCCGTTCTGCAATGGCAAGNAAACATGATGGTATTGTTTCTTCTGTTGATGCAAATCATATTACAATNCAAACTGCNGGTGAAAAGCAAGACATTGAATTNAATCCTGTTGAGAAATTTCATACNTATTCATTGAAAAAGTTTTTGAGNACAAATCAGAANACTTGTATAAATCAAAAGCCTATTGTTAAAGTTGGTGACAAGATTAAAAAAGGCGATATTATTGCTGATGGACATTCNACTAAAGATGGTGAATTNGCTCTTGGTAGAAATTTGACAGTTGCATACATGCCATGGAGAGGGTATAATTTTGAGGATGCAATTGTAATAAGTGAAAAATTAGTCAAAGATGACTCTTTAACTTCAATACATATTAAAGAATTTGAGGTAGAAATAAGAGATACTAAAAGAGGTGAAGAAGAATTAACAAATGAAATTCCAAATGTGAGTGAAGATGCTACAAAAGATTTAGATCATAGAGGAATTGTTCGAGTTGGTGCTGAGGTAAACCCAGGAGATATATTGGTAGGTAAAATTACACCTAAAGGCGAAACTGATCCAACACCAGAAGAAAAATTACTTCGTGCAATTTTTGGTGAAAAAGCTGGTGATGTAAAAGATGCTTCGAAGCGTTGTGGCGCAGGTGTTAGTGGTGTAGTGGTGGAAACTCAACTTTTCGAACGAAAAAATGTTGCTATCAGGGCTGAAGAAAAGAAAAAAATTAGAGAATTACAATCAAATGCTAGGCGTGAAAGAGTCGAGTTGATGACGAAGAGAAATGATCTTTTAATCGCTCAAATGTTAAATGAAAATTCAGGTGGTATTAGAGACATAGCGTCAAATAAAACTGTTGTAAAGGCTAAAACTTTATTGACCAAAAAAAGAATTAATAGTTTAGATTTTGAATCATTATCTCTTAAGTCCCCATGGGTGATAAACCCAATTAATTGGAACAATGTACTGAAAATTTGGAGAAATTATAATAGAAATTTAAAGCAGCTTGAAGATAAGTTAGAGAAAGAGATTTTTAAACTTAGGATTGGAGATGAGTTGCAGCAAGGTGTTATGAAATTGGCAAAGGTTTACATAGCTCAAAAAAGAAAAGTTTCTATTGGTGATAAAATGGCAGGACGACATGGAAACAAAGGAATTGTATCAATTATTGTTCCTGAAGAAGATATGCCATTTACTAAGGATGGTAAAACTGTTGATTTAATTTTAAATCCACTTGGTGTTCCATCTCGAATGAATCTTGGTCAATTATATGAAGCTATGCTTGGTTGGGCCGGAAGAAAATTAAATAAAACTTACAAAACACCTGTCTTTAATGGTGCGATTGAAAAAGAAGTTATTAAAGAGTTAAAAGAAGCTGGTCTACCTGCTACAGGAAAGATGGAATTGTGGGATGGAAGGACAGGAGAAAAAATTAAAACTCCCGTCGTTTATGGTAGTACTTATTTTCTTAAGCTATCTCATCTTATAGCTGATAAGATGCATGCTCGTTCAACAGGACCATATTCACTAATAACTCAGCAGCCTCTTGGAGGAAAAGCTCAATCTGGTGGACAAAGATTTGGTGAAATGGAAGTTTGGGCTCTGGAAGCTTACGGTGCAGCGCATACTTTACAGGAAATCCTTACAGTTAAATCAGATGATATAATGGGAAGAACTAATCTGTATAATTCTTTAGTAAAAGGTAAGAATACACCTGAGGCAAATGTACCCGAGTCCTTTAAAGTATTGTGTAAAGAGCTTGAGGCTTTAGGTCTTAATGTTCATTTAAGTTAATTTTAAATTAATTCAAGGGAGAATAATTTTGAGAAAAAATTATAGGTCAAATTCACAATTTAAAACATTTAATTCTGTAACGTTAGGTTTATTATCACCAGAAAATATTCTTGAAAGATCTTATGGTGAGGTTACAAAGCCTGAGACCATTAATTATAGATCTTATAAGCCTGAAAAAAGTGGTCTATTTTGTGAAAAGATTTTTGGTCCTATAAAGGATTTTGAATGTCATTGTGGTAAATATAAAGGAATTAGATATAGGGGTATTGTATGTGATAGGTGTGGCGTTGAAGTCACAAAGAAATCAGTTAGAAGAGATAGAATTGGCCACATAACTCTAGCTGTACCCGTAGTACATATTTGGTACTTAAGATCAATTCCTAGTAAGATAAGCTATTTATTAGGATACACTACTAAGCAATTAGAATCTTTAGTTTATTACGAGAAGTTTGTAATACTGCAGCCTGGTGCTTCTGGCAGAGAGGTTGGAGAGCTAATAACTGAAGATGAGTACTTAGATTTAGATTATGAGTTTGGGATAGACTCTGACAAAGTAACTGAAGAAGATATCGATGAAGATAACTTTTTTCTAGCATCTATGGGTGGTGCAGCAATTAAATCTTTATTATCAAACTTAGATGTTTCAAAAGAAATTAACAGACTCCTTGCTTTGATTAATAAAGAAAAGACTTCATTGACTAAAAAAGATGATTATTTAAAAAGATTAAGAATCTTAAGAAAGTTTGATCCGCGTTTAGAAAAAAAATTAACAAATAAGCCTGAGTGGATGGTTTTAAGTATTTTACCATTATTACCACCAGAGCTAAGACCATTGGTTCCTTTGGAAGGAGGAAGATTTGCTGCTTCAGATTTAAATGATTTATATAGACGAATCATAATTAGAAATAATAGGTTGAAACAGTTGATGGAAATTAAGGCTCCTGATGTGATTTTGAGAAATGAGAAAAGAATGTTACAAGAAGCTGTTGACTCGTTATTGGATAATAGTAGAATGCAATCAGCTGTTAGAAGTGGAACTAGACGACCACTCAAATCACTTAGTGATTCGTTAAAAGGTAAAACTGGTAGATTTAGGCAGAATTTACTTGGTAAAAGAGTAGATTATTCCGGAAGATCAGTAATTGTTGTAGGTCCTGAGCTTAGATTGCATCAATGTGGTATTCCTAAAGATATGGCAATGGAATTATTTAAGCCTCAAATTATTAATGAATTGATTAAAAGAGGTTATGCTAGAACTCCAAAAAATGCAAGAATTTTAGTTGATGATAAATCACATGAAGTATATCAAGTACTAGAATATGTGACAAGTAATCATCCTGTTTTGTTGAATAGAGCTCCAACTTTACATAGACTGGGTATACAGGCTTTTCAACCTTTATTGATTGATGGTAAAGCGATAAGGTTGCATCCTTTGGTATGTGCTGCGTTTAATGCAGATTTTGATGGTGATCAAATGGCTGTACACATTCCTTTGTCTGTTGAATCTCAGGTAGAGGCATGGATGTTGATGCTATCAAGCCATAATATTTTGCATCCAGCTCATGGTAGGCCAATAGCTATTCCTTCACAGGATATGATTTTGGGCTGTTACTATCTTACGCGATTAAGAGATGGTGAGAAAGGTGAAGGTTCTTATATTGGTTCTTATGATGAAGCTAGACTTTCATATGTTAATGAAACCATAACTTTGCATGCTAAAATAAACTTTAAAGATTCTGATGGAACTTGGATTGAATCAACATCTATTGGAAGAGTTTTGTTTAATGAAATTTTACCAGAAAAAATAAGATTTATTAATAGTATTATTTCAAAAAAACAACTAAATACTATTATTAGTCAATCGTATAAAGAATGTGGAAATATGGAAACGGTTTCATTCTTGGATAAGCTTAAGGATTTAGGTTTTGAATTTGCTTTCAAGAGCGGTTTATCAATCGCATTAGATGATATTCATATTCCTGATAAAAAAGATGATATTTTGAATTCGGCTGATAAGGAAGTGAATGCTATTCAAGATAAATTTAATAAGAGAATCATTACTGATGGTGAGCGATATAATAAAGTTATTGACATTTGGACTCATGCAACAAGTGATGTTGCATCTGCTATGTTTGAAGAGTTAGAAGCAGATAATCAGGGTTTTAATCCATTATTTATGATGTCAGATTCTGGTGCAAGAGGAAGTCAAGACCAAATCAAACAGCTTGCTGGAATGAGAGGTTTAATGGCTAAACCAAAAAAATCAATGACAGGTTCAACTGGTGAAATTATTGAAAACCCTATCAAGGCTAATTTTAAGGAAGGTCTTTCAGTATTCGAGTATTTCATCTCAACTCATGGTGCAAGAAAAGGACTTGCTGATACGGCTTTAAAAACTGCTGATGCTGGATATTTGACTAGGAGATTAGTTGATGTTGCTCAAGATATCACTATTTCTGAGTTAGATTGTAAAACAAATCAAGGTGTGGTTGTTGAAGATATTAAAGATGGAGAAGAAGTTATTGAAACTCTTGAGGAAAGAATAATAGGAAGGTATTCTGCAGAAAATATTATTGATGAGATTACTAAAGAAGAAATTTTGAAAAAAAATAAGTTAATAACTCAAGATATTGTTGATAGGATATCTAGAAGTAGTATTAATGAGGTAAAAATCAGGTCAACTCTTTCATGCGAATCAGTTAGAGGTGTTTGTGTAAAATGTTACGGAATAAATTTAGCTACACACACTGAAGTTAAAATTGGTGATGCTATAGGTATTATGGCAGCACAGTCTATTGGTGAGCCAGGTACTCAATTAACACTTAGAACCTTTCATATAGGAGGTACAGCTTCAAGAATTGTTGAGGGATCTCAAAGATTTACAAAGCTTGCTGGGAAAATTAAGTTTTCTGATAGTGTAAAATTGGTTCAATCAATAGATGATGAAGGTAATAAAAATATGGTTTCTCAATCAAGAAATTCAGAATTACTGCTTGTTGATAAAACGGGTATTAAATTAAATTCTTGGAAAATACCATATGGTGCGCATGTTCATGTTAAAGACAATGCAAAAGTAGAGCCTGGTGATTTGTTATTTTCTTGGGATCCATATACAGATGTTATTTTAGCAAGGAAATCAGGTAAGGTTGTTTTTGAAGATCTTATTGAAGGTGAGACTTATGTTGAGGAAGTAGTAGAGGGTGGAAAGAAAATGATGGTTATAATTGAGTCTAAAAATAGAAACTTGAGTCCTCATATTGAAATTAAATCTTCATCCTCAAAAGATACTGCGGGTGTTAGTATTCTTCCTGTAAAATCAACTGTTGTAGTAAATGAAGGCGAAAAAGTCAAGGAAGGACAAGTAATTGTGAAAATACCTAAAGAATCAGGTAAAACACGTGATATAACTGGAGGTCTTCCAAGAATAGCAGAATTATTTGAAGCAAGAAACCCTTCCAATCCATCAGTTGTAACTGAGATTGATGGTATTTGCAAATATGGAAAGCTCAAAAGAGGTATTAGAGAGATAATAGTTGAAGCAGATAATATTAAAAAAACATATAAAATACCTTATGGAAAGCACATATTAGTACATGAAGGTGATTATATATTTGCGGGTGATAGACTGTGTGAAGGTGCAGTTTCACCAAGAGATATCCTAAATATTAGTGGGCCAACCAAGGTTCAAAATTATTTATTAAATTCAATTCAAGAAGTTTACAGATTACAGGGCGTTAAAATCAGTGATAAGCATATCGAGGTTATTGTTAGGCAGATGATGCAAAAAGTTGAAGTTATTGAGCCTGGTAACACAGAGTATTTAAAAGGTGATAGAGTTAATAAATCTGATTTCAACTTAGCTAACAGAAAGTCTAAAGATAATGTTGTTGTTACTGATCCTGGAGATTCAGATTATTTGGAATTTGATGTAGTTTTAGCTAGCAATATTAAAGAGCTTAACAAAGAATTGAAAGAAGCTGGTAAAAAAGTTGTAAAGTCTGAAAAAGCAAAACCTGCTACATCGAAGCCTTTATTGCTTGGTATTACTAGAGCTTCTTTAAATACAGACAGTTTTATATCTGCAGCTTCTTTCCAAGAAACTACAAGAGTTTTGACAGATGCAGCAGTTGAAGCAAAAACAGATGAACTCTTAGGTCTAAAAGAAAATGTTATTATTGGTCGATTAATTCCTGCAGGAACAGGAAGAGCAGATTATAGGGAAGTAAACGTAACTTCAAAAAATGAAATAGAGATATCTCCTGAACCTGTGTTAGATGAAGAGCCAGCCACAGATATTATAAGCGAATAATTTTAAATTTTAAAAATGTTTTGTTTAAAAAAAAATAATATTTGTATAAATCCTAAACTATATATTAAGTTAATAAGCTGTAATTGTTAGTGAATTTTGATAATTTTATGAAAAGGTTATTATGCCAACTATAAATCAGTTAGTAAGAAAAGGTAGAAAAAAGCAAATGAAGAAGAGTAAGGTTCCTGCTTTGATGGCATGTCCACAAAGAAGAGGGGTATGTACAAGGGTTTATACAACCACACCAAAGAAACCAAATTCTGCTTTAAGAAAAGTTGCTAGGGTTAAATTATCAAATAATTTTGAAGTTACTGCTTACATTCCAGGTGAGGGTCATAATTTGCAGGAGCACTCAATTGTTTTGATTGAAGGTGGAAGAGTGAAAGATTTACCTGGTGTTAGATATCATGTTGTAAGAGGTGTTCTAGATCCTGCTGGTGTTGAAGGTAGAAAAACTAGTAGGTCTAGGTATGGAACTAAAAAGCCTAAGGAGCAATAAAAATTGAGAAGAAGAAGGCCAGAAAAAAGAACTATATTACCAGATCCTACTTATAAGGATTATACAGTTGCTAAGTTTATTAATTACTTAATGAAAAATGGTAAAAAAAGTATAGCTGAAAAAATTTTTTATAATTGTTTAGATATTATTTCAGAAAAAGAGAAAAATGAAAATGCGATTGATATTTTTAAAAAAGCATTAACAAATGTATCACCTGCCTTAGAGGTTAAATCAAAGCGTATAGGTGGTGCTACATATCAAGTTCCTATGGAAGTATCTCAGGCAAGAAAACTATCACTTGCTATGAGATGGATTTTAAATTTTTCAAGATCTAGAAAAGGAAAGACAATGTCTAATAGATTGGCAGCTGAGCTTATAGCCGCTGCTAACAATGAAGGTTCATCAATAAAAAAGAAAGAAGATACACATAAAATGGCTGAAGCTAATAAAGCTTTTGCTCATTTTAGATAAAAATTATGGATAAACAAATATCTTTAGATAAAGTTAGAAATATTGGGATTATGGCTCATATAGATGCTGGTAAAACAACAATGACTGAGCGAATCTTATATTATACTGGAAGACTTCATAGGCTTGGAGAGGT